>JASHQJ010000394.1 GCA_030037595.1 Candidatus Binataceae bacterium | reverse complement strand
TCGAGCACGGTCGAAATCTTGTCGCGCACGTCCTGCACGGCGGCGTCGAGGTCGCGCTCGAGCTTGAACTGGATCATGATGCGCGAAACGCCCTCGAGCGTGTTCGAACGCATCTCATCGATTCCGCTAACGGTGTTGATCGCCTCCTCGAGCGGCTTGGTGACGCGGGCCTCGGTCTCTTCGGGAGCGGCGCCGGGCAGGAACGTGGTGACCATCACGGTCGGCACGTCGATTTTTGGGAATAGATCGACGCCGAGGCGCTCATACGAGAAGATGCCGAGCACCACCAGCACGCCGATGAACATCGTCGCGAACACTGGCCGGCGCACGCATAGGTCGGCGAGGATCACGAGCGCTGCTCCTTGACCAGGGTGCCGTCGGCCAGCCGATCGACGCCGCTAACCGCTACGCGATCGCCCGCCTTCAGCCCGTTGATGATTTCGATTTGATCGCCGAGTGTCGCACCCGTCTTAACCTCACGAGAGCGAGCGACACCGTCGGTAATAACGAACACGCGCGCCACACCTGCGTAACGGAGCACCGCGTTCTGCGGCACGAACAGCGCGTGGTCCTGCCCAAGATCGATCGTGACATGGGCGAAGAATCCCGGTTTGAGCTCACCGTTGGGATTGTGGACCTCAGCCTCAACCAGCAGCGTTCGGCTGTCTTCATCGAGCGCGGGCGCAATACGCGTGATCGTGCCGGTGAACTTCGCGCCGGGGCGCGCGTCGATCGTGAGATTCACCGGCATCCCGAGCTTTGCGAGGGGCACGTACCGCTCCGGCATCGGGCAGCGAAGCTTAACCGGGTCGATCGCGATCAGTTCGTAGACGTCCTTGCCGGGCGCGACGTACTCGCCGAGCGAGACCATCCGCTTTTGGATGAAGCCCGAGAATGGCGCGCGAATTTCGGTGTCGGAGAGTTTTTTCTTCGCAAGATCGAGCGCGCGCAGGGCTGCTTGCTGGTCGGCCTGGTCCATGCGCATCGTCGCCGCGATCTGATCGAACTGCTCGGGGGCGATCGAGCCGTCCTTGCGGAGCTCGACCGCACGAGCATAGCGAGCTGCCGAGTTCGCGGCGCGGGCGCTTGCCTGGTTGAGCGCGGCGTCGGCCGAGCCGACGTGGAGCTGATATTCGCGCGGGTCGATTTGTAGCATCACCTGCCCGGCGGCGACCGAATCGCCCATGTCGGCCCAGACTTGGGCGACGTTGCCCTCGACCTGCGATGCGATCGTCGTGCGCTCCTTTGCGTAGAGGGCGCCTTGGATCTCGGCTGAGCGCTCGAGGCCTTGCTCGTGAGCGGTGGCAACAGCAACCGGAATCGCGGCGTTCGTGGGCTGGTCGGCCTCGACGTCGGCTGCCGCCGACCGATGGCATCCCATCAGCGTTGGCGCGGCGAGAAGAAGTGCAAGGGTGGCAGCGGTGAGGTACTTCATGATTACTGATGCGGGGTCTGCACGCCCTTCAGAAAAAGTTCAACGACCTTATCAGCGTCCTCTTCGATCGGAGTTGATGTAATCCCCAGCACCCGGCGCCTAAGCGACGCGGTCATCATTTCGGAGAGCATCGTGGCGGCGAACTGCGGGTCGATGGCGCGGACGGCGCCCTTGTCGATTCCGTCCTGGATCCGCGCCGCGAGCCAGTCGAGATGCTGCCGGTAGAGCTCGATGTATTCCCGACCGCGCGGCGAGTCGGGCTCGATTTGCAGCGAATTGCCCAGGATAAAGGTCCTCAGGAAGTCCTCGTTCGACGCCAGGACGCGAAAGCCGACTTGGATTAGGTGGCGGAGGCGCTCGATGGGCTTAAGCGACGGGTCGTCGGCGCGAACCATCTCGGCGTTGAGCGCGCGGATGCCCTCCAGGATCGCGGCGTGAACCAGGTCGTCCTTGGCCTGGAAATATAAATAGATAGTGCCCTTACCGATTCCGGCTTCCTTGGCGGTGCGGTCGATCGTCGTACCCTCGATACCGAAACGGCCGAGAACGGTGCGCGCGGCCTCTAGAATTTCGCGGACGCGATAGTCTTTGATTACGTCGTGGCGAGTCATGACTGGGCGTTCAGTCAAATGAACGTATGGTCAGTCTAGGCATCCCGCCCAAAATGATGCAAGGGCGTATCTAAGGGCGTATCTGAGGTCCCAATCAGCAGAAAAGTGCTGCCGCAGCGCGGCTAATTTTGAGATAATCCGACCCGGTCAGCGCCGAGTAGACCTATGCCGCGTTACACATCAGGTTCAGCACACTCAGCCTCGCTGCTCTGGCGAGGAGCTGGCGAATTGCTCGCAAGCACCCTCATGGTATTCGCGCTCGGACTCCCGGCGTCCGCTCAATGGAGCGGCCGCGATGGATGGATCAAGGAGCCCGACGCCAAATCGCTCAACATCGGCCAGGGCGCGGCCCACTCCTACCTCGACGTCAAGTCAGTGCATCGCGGCGCCGACGGCCTCGTCTATTTCGATGAGAGCGCGGACGTTACCCGCCCCGAGGATATCGGCCAGGCGGGCTTCATGAACGACGCCTACGACTGCGCGAAGAACCTGAAGTACATGTGCGTCGAGCAGGGCCACTGGCAGAACGACAAGCAAAGCACCGTCGACGCGAGCCACGACCCGGCGCTGCCCATCTATCGCAAGTATCTCTGCGGCGACGACAGCGCTGCGGCATCCGACGTCGCCACTGCCCCGTCGCGTTAGCCGTTCGAGCGACTAGGTAAATTCAACGGCGGAATCGTAGCCCTCGAACGGCGCCGTTGGGCCGTTGCTCGGCCTTTTGTTCTCACGCAAAGTTAGCAGGATCAGCTTGGCATTCAGGCGGCGAGGGTAACATGCGCCAGTCGGCAATCTTCGGTCCCTTTTTCGCGACCATGTTTCTGACGCTTGCGGTCTGGATTTACATGTATATCCGCCGCATCGTGTTCATCACTTCGCAGCAGCTCGGGCAGAAGGACTTCGAGCAGCCCGGCTCGCTCGCACGGCTATCGCCGCCCGCAGTCGCGAATCCTTCCGACAATCTGAAGAACCTGTTCGAAATTCCGGTGCTGTTCTATGCGCTGGTGCTGTATCTCTTCGTCACGCGGCAGGTGGACGCGCTCTACCTCGGTGCCGGATGGATCTTCGTCGCTTTCCGCATCCTGCACAGCGCCGTGCACTGCACGTTCAACCTCGTCATCCTGCGCTTCTATCTTTACCTGGCGGCGACCGTCACCGTCTGGTTCATGCTGTTCCGCGCTGCGCTCACATATCTATCAGTCTAGGACGCCGCGCGCTCGGTCAGCAGCCGATCGCCCAGGATGTCCGCCAGTCGCTCTGCGGGCAGCCGCCGCAGCTCTGGAATTGCGAAGCCCGACGCAGCAGCATGCCCGCCGCCGCCAAACTCTTCGGCGAGGCGAGAAAGATCGACATCGCAGTCCGCGCTGCGGCGGAGACTTACGCCCTGGCTCCGGAGATCGAACAACGCGACGACCATCGCATGCTGCCCGGCGTAGAGCTTCGCCGCCACCTCGCTCGAATAGCCGAAGCAGCAGGCGGTGCGAACCGTAATGCCGTTGGCGAGCTTGCGATCGACCTGGGTCGCGTGCGCGAGCTCGACGCTGCGGCGCATCGCATCGCGGCCCGATTCGAACGCGCTCCGAAGTTTGCGGCTCATCTTCGGCTCGTCGAGCCGCACCACTTCGCGGTACGCCGCGATTCCGCCAAGAGTCTGCACGGCGAGTGCCCAGTCGGGCGATTCGGGAATCTTGTGCAGCCAACGATCGTGATCATCGGCGATGAGCGCGAACGGCTCGAAGCGCTCGAAATCTTCCTGCCGCGTGCGCGGCAGCTCGCTCGCCATGCGCCTCAGGTAGTTGAACGTGAGGCGCGCCGCTGAGTACTGCTCGGACAGCACCTTGCCCGCTAATGGCACCTTGAATTCCGGCGCGTCGAGGCGTGACACTGCGGTGCGGTGATGATCGATCCAGTAGATTTTCGCGCCGCTCGCCGCGAGCTCCCTGAGATGCTCGGCGGTGGCGACCTCGGTCCACGAGAGATCGGTGATCCAGATCTCGTCGCCGCTCTCGGGCTGCACCTCGAGCGCCTGGATCGTGCGGTCAGCGTCGCTGTTGCCCGCGAGCACTGTGCGTACGCGCTCGCCGCGGTAGAACCGCGCGATCGCGGCGGCCGCCATCACGCCGTCGAGGCATGACGGGCCGTGGCTGACGATCTGGATCGTACGATTGGACTTGGGGGGCATGAATTCGCAATTCTAGAGCATCCGGCGGCCGCTAGCGAACGTCTTACGCCAAGAGATGCAGCAGCGTGGATCCCAAACGCGCTGAGCGTCACGCGATTCGCGCTCGCCGCGGCCTGGATCGCTCTGGCCGCAGCCGGCGTGTCGATTCGAATTCCATACGTGTCGCTCGTGTTCGCCGCCTGGGCTACAGACTACCTCGACGGCAACCTCGCGCGCCGCCTCGATGTCGCGAGCGGCTTCGGCCGCTGGTTGGATTCAGTCGCCGACGTGACCTTCGTGCTCGCAGCGTTGCTATCGGAGGCAGCGCTCCGCACGATTCCATTCTACATCCCGATTCTGATTGCCGCGTCGTTCACCCAATATGCGATCGATTCGACGTTGATTGCGCGCGCCGGCGGCGGCCCGATTCGAAGCCGCCTCGGCCACCTCGGCGGGATGATCAACTATGCGCTCGTGATCGTGCTGGCCTTCGCCAAGCCGCATCGTGCGGTCGGCCGTTTCGTGCGAAAGATATGTCCGTTGATCGCGCTCGTCTATATCGCCGCAATCACGGAGCGCGCGTGGCTCTTGTATCGACGCCGATAAGCCCACGGCTCAGTGCCTGCCGTAATCGAGTGGCACGCCCTTGCGCTGCGCGTAGACGTAGGCCTCGAGCGCGCGCAGCTTCGGGTCGTTCGGATCAAGCGCCTTGCCCTTGATTGGATTCTCGATACACCAGTCGATCATGTCGCGCAGCAGCGCGACCTTCTGCAGCTGCACCTGGTACTTAGGATAAGTCTCCGGATGCGTGTTAGCGGCGTCGGGATGGCACATGTCGCAGCTCACGCCGATTGTGCTGCCGAGAGCCTTGTCGTCGTGGAAGATGCGCTTGCCCTCGGCGACGAACTTGTCTGTCTCCGCCTTCCACACTTTGTAATCGCGCGGCTGGAAGCTCGCATAGGTGTCGCCCTGCTGAACGGTCAACGACGGCGCCGCCGCGGGAGCATTTACCGCGGACTGAGTCTGCGATGGCTGTGCAGCATTTGAGGATGCCACCGCGCCTGGCGATGCTTCGGCGGGGGGCGACGCCTGCGCTATCTGCCAATGCTCATTCGGATGCTCACGCTGCCACTTCGCCATCAGCGCATCGGCGACGGACTGCGCTTCAGCGTGCGACATCGTTTGTCCGGGCTTCAGATTTTTGATCTCGATACTGGTTGTACCGTCGCAGAGCATGACTACGGTGCCGCCATGCGCGGACGCGGGCACGTTATGCGTGGGCCGCTGCTGCGCGCGCGACGGGATCGCGAGTGCCGCAAACGCCGCGGCCACGAGCGTGGCGGGCAGAGTCAGAAGAATCGCTGGTTTAGAGATCATCGTCGCCCTCGTCAGGTGAAGCTTCGCGCCCTTCAAGTCAGTAGCTCGCGAATTGCGGGTCCGGCGGGCGATAAACCTTGCCGTGGCTGCGCAGGTATTCGGAGTGGATCGTCATCGGGTTCCGATCCCAAAGGTTGTACAGCATGTCAGCCAGGCCTTCCTTGTTAACAATCAGTTGACCGTAGCCAAGACCGTCGAGCTGGTCGTATGGGTCGGCCCGATTCATCTGGATCGTTAGCGGCGGCAAGCCCTGCGGCGCGTAGGGCCACGGCCACGCCGTCGAGAGCATCCCGTAGAAGCTGATGTTGCCGATCTGGTTGAACAGCACCTGGTGCGTATGGCCGTGAATCACCGTCACGTTCGGATAAGAGCGAAGCAGCGCCTGCACCTGCTCGGCGTCCTCGGTCCAGAAATTCCAGTTGCGGTAGTACTTGTAGAGCGGAGAGTGGGAAAATATGACGAGTGGCGTCGTGGTCGGCACCTTGGCGAGATCGTTCTTAAGCCATTTGCGCTCTTCGTCGCCGACCTCGAAGCGCGACTGGATAGGATTATCGAGCCCCGCGACGATCTGCATCCGCTCCGCAGGCGTGAGCTTCCGCGCGGTCCAGAAATCCTTCTCATGCACGCTCATTAGGACGATCACGTGCACACCCTTCCAGTCGAATGAGTAGTTGGGCGCGCCGAACAGCTCCTGCCACTTGTCGCCGAGATCGTAAAACCAGTCGTGCTCGCCGACCATCATCTTCACGGGCGCCTTGAGCATCGAGAGCACTTCCTTGCCCTGCTCGAGCTCTTCGGGCCGCCCGAGCTGCGCGAGATCGCCGCCGAACAGCACGAAGTCCGGCTGCGGGTCCAGAGCGTTCACATCCTCGACCGCTTTCACGGCTCCCTTCACGAAGCGCTGATTCTTGGTGCGCACATACATATGCGTGTCGGAGATGTATGCGAACATGAATGGCGGCGCGCCCGACGCTCCGGCCGTGCTCCAACTCTTATCCACGGCGGCGTTGGCGACGTTCACGAGCTGAAACGTATGCGGCGGCATCAGGCCTTTCGCCATCACTGCGCCGGCCGTCGCGGCGAGAACCTTCATGAACGTCCGCCGATCGAGCTGGCGGAGTCCGCTGAGCGCCGCGTCGCGCTCCTCCATGTATTTTGTTTCGACGCTCTTATGCCGTACGGCCATGGCTCTTGTGCCTCGTGGAGGTTGATCTGGTCAGTCACCGCCGAGCAGCGCGGGATTTTCTTCGTTTTGCGCGGGTCCCATATCACCGAACGGTCCCTTGAAACCCGGACCGAGACCGGTCTTGCCGAATGCTGCCGCGGTGTCGCGCTGCGGACGATCGGTTTTCGCGCGCGTGCGCTGATGCTCGAGCTCTTCCTTCGCCGCGTCAGCGTATTCGGGACTCGTCAGCGTCGCGAGAAACGCGACGAGATCATCTTCGTCTGATTCGCTGAGTCCAAGCGGCAAGAGGCCTCCATCGAGATAGGGATTCTGCACTCCGCCCTTGTTGTAATGATCGATCACGTCCCACAGCGTTTGCTGCGAGCCGTCGTGGAAGTACGGCTCAGTCACGAGCAGATTGCGCAGCCCCATCGTGCGGAAAGCACCGATATCATGCGGCTGCTTGGTCACCAGGAAGCGGCCGAGGCCGCTCATGTCGGTCTGGATCGCCAGCTTGTCGAGCTGCTGCAGGCCGCCGCCACCCTGTTCAATCAGCGCAAGGGCCTTGCGCGCGAGCGGCACAAAGTCCGACTTGTGCGCCGACACTCCTATGTTGTGAAAGCGGTTGTCGGTGAAGAGCGGCTGCGTCGGATTCCATCCGTGACACGTCATGCAGCGGCCCTGGCCGTTGAAGAGATCCCATCCGTGCCTGGCCTGGGCGCTGATCGCGTTCTGGTCGCCCGCCATGAAATGATCGAAGGGGGTGTCGAAGTCGATTTGCGTGCGCTCGTACGCCGCGATCGCCTTCTCAATATTGTCCATCGTGACCTGGCCGTCGAACACTTCCTGGAACGGCTGCTGATACTCGGGAATCGATTTCACCTTCGCGACCACGTCGTCGAAGCCCTTGTTGCCCATCTCGACC
>JASHQJ010000393.1 GCA_030037595.1 Candidatus Binataceae bacterium | reverse complement strand
CCAGGACAAGCGCCGACGTATATAAACCTGAACTACGGCGGCGGATACACGATCACAACACCCTGACCAAAGTAGGTTTGGGTTGTAGTCGGCATGCCGTACTGGCTGCCATTTCGAGCTCAGCATTCATTCGCGCGTCTGTCGGGCACGATGTGGAAACCGCCGTCCGGCTATATACCTGACCTACCTAAGGGCTGGGCGACAGTCTGCCCACCACCGGATTACAAGGACTGTCATGCCAACTGTAAGAACGGAGCGATCGTGAAGTATTGGAACCCTAACACAGGCAAGGTGATCGGTGTCTTTTTGCCGCATCCTAACGGCCGTGGAACGGTTGCACCTCCGTCAATTGCTTGGCCGTCTCCGCAGGGTTGGTTTCATCTGGAGTTCGGCACCCCATCTGCTTACCAGCAGGTGGCGTGGTCGATGTCGGTGGGCCATGCCGCTGGCTAGACGATCACGCAGCTTGGTCGATTGGCTGCCAACCTTTGTCCGGTTTTAGCGCATAGGCTATTTCAAAGGCCGCAGGCTGCTTGGCCGGATGGTCCAGCCTGTCCGCAAGATCCAGAAGCGTAGTGCGGGCGTCCTTTCCCTTCTTGGCGGTCAAAGTCAGAGCTCGGATAAGACGGTCGGTATTTTTGCCGAAGCTCCGGGTGTGGCCGTTCTCGACGCGGGACAGGTGCTCAGGTCGGACACCGATAAGTTTCGCGAACTGTTGCGCCGGCATCGCGGCATGCTTGCGCAGAAACTTGATCTCGTCGCCGCGAAGCAGCCTCGGCAGGTGGGTAATTTCGTCGGCTAGTGATTCATGTAGTTGAGCGATCTTCGGTATGATGGGCGCTTCAACGCTGCACTTCGGGCAAGCAAAAACCTCGATTCCGGACAGAAGCACACTCTTCAAGCCGCTCTGCCGATATGCATAGGGGTGCTCCCGGGTTGCTCGGCGCTTCTGCATTTCCACGCCACAATAGGTGCACTTCATAAAATTTCCTCGGCACCAATAAGCGCTTGCTTACCTCGGATGAACTGTCACCAGCGTCATCAAGTGTCTTTCAAACTCGAAAACCGCCACCATTGCCTTTACCTTCGACCGACTTTCCGACGACCGTATATCTCCACAGGCCATCTACTTTGCGTTAGCGCCTCACTTCGCCCGATGTGAATATCCGGTACTCAATATCGGGGTCGTCGAAATGCCGTTCCTCCATCCGCATCTGTGCATATGGAGACGGCAAGTAGCATTCATCGAGCCCGAACGCGCGCGAATTCTACTGAGAGCAGCTTTGTGACTTTAGCGGGCGCTTCTTTTCATACCGTATGAGCTTTCCCACACGCGTTAAATCGCCTGATCAGCCCCGCCGCGAAGCTGTTCATGCGTCCTCCCTTTTACTTGATTTTTTATCCATTCTAAACGGGCGGTGTCAACCGCCGGCCATCGCGCGCCTGACGATGCGCTACTTCACACCGTAGAAGTCGAGCGCGGCCTGGGGGGCATCGAGCGCGCTGGAGGTTCGCCCGAGGGCACGCGGAAAGCGAAAGATGGGCTGGGGTATCGTGTGTCCGCCGCCGTGCACACTGTCGAGTTCGGCGACGACGATACCATCTTGAGACCAGACCGAGCGTTCGACCCAGGTCGGATCATCCGGCCTCGTCGGTTCCAGCCTAGTGCTTTGCGGCGCGGCCGTGACGCCATCGCGCGCGGCGAACGTCTCCGCAGTCTGCCGGGCAGATAGCACTTTGCTACTGAAGCCGAATATCGTCGCTACGCCGCCGGCGAAGGGGTTGATGGGATCCTCCGTGCCGTCAACGATCATCGCACGCGCCGTCCGCCCGCTGCTCGGACACGACGAATCCTCCGGCGCGGGCAGGCTCGCGCTGACTGCCGTGATTGCGGCGACGTCATCAGGGTGTGCCATCGCCATGCGGAACGCCATGTGGCCGCCGTTCGAATAGCCGAACAAGTAAACCCGTCTCGGGTCAATTCCTTTTTCTTTCTGGAAGCGCGCGATCAGCGCCTCGATGAAGCCGACATCGTCGATGTTCTCGAGCTTCGCTGGGTAGGTGGATTCTTTCCTGCAATCGTTCCAGGTGTGCTTGTAGCCGTCAGGGTAGAGCACAACGTACTGATGTTCGTCTGCAAGGCGGTCAAACTCGTATCCAGTCGCTTGCCGCATACTCCGGCCGTTCATGCGGGCGCCGTGCAGGACGACCACGATCGGTGAGCCCTGCGGTAACTTTGCAGGCACATACGCAAGAAAGCTGCGGTCGTAGTCGCCGACCTTGATCGTCTCCTGCCGAATGGCGGAGCTCAGCTTCGGCTCCGTTGGGCGCGGATTGTGGACCAAGTAGAACCAGGCGCCGGCACCGATTGCCACGAGAACCAGCAGGGTAAGCCCGCCGACCGTTAATGCCCTTCTCATTGCCTAACGTTCTGAGTCCCTCGTGATAGACGCGGCGCCCGGGTTCGGCAAGAAGTGGATTCTCGACTTACAGGGCTGAACTTTTCACCCTAACAATTCGCAGCGATTTTCGTCAGGATTGGCGATGCCCAGTCCGGGCCGAGGCAGAACGATGGCGAATACCGAACGGCGATTGGCGCTTACGATCAAAGGCGGTGTTTCGCTGGGCACCTACGAGGCTGGCACGATTACGGAGTTGCTGAGCCTTATCAAGTACAACAACCAGCAGCCCGGCGCGATTCCCTGGTATATCGACTGCGTAGCCGGCGCGAGCGCCGGATCGATCACGGCCGCGATGCTGGCGCGGGCGCTCATTAACACCGGCGCGGTGGGGCCGAACGGCACCATGTCCGACGTGGTCTTGCAGGAAATCTGGGTCGAGCGGCTTGCGCTCGACGCACTGGTGGTTGGTGCGCCGAATATCTCGATTCTCAGTTCCGACGCGGTACGCCAAATCGGCAACGATTATTTTGCGGCATGGCCCGCCATCGCCGCGCCGCATCCCGCGTTCAGAAGCGCGAGCGGAGTGGGCCTCGTCTTTACGCTGTCCGCGCTCGACGTCGAGCCGACGGCGGCGCAGGCCGCCAACGGCGCGCTGCTCTACAACGAATACGCGAAGACCGCGCACTTCGATCTCTCAATCAACAACGCGAACGCCGTGACCTACAGCGGCAACGGCACCGCGCTCTACACCTACAACACTCCCGGGAACCGTGCTGTGAGCGGCAAGGCGGCGTACGATGCGCTCACCTGGGCTGCGATTTCGTCGGGCGCGTTCCCGCTCGCGTTCGCGCCGCACGCGCTCGCACGCTACGAGAGCCTCCTTTGGAAGAAGCGATGGTTCTCGGACGGCGGAATCTACGACAACGATCCGGTCGGCCAGATGATCAACCTCGCGCATGATCGGGATTGGAGCCAGAGCGGGCTCGACGACGGCGATCGCAGGTTCCTCGTGATCCTCACGGAGCCGCAGGCCGCCCCCGATGTATGGCCGCCGGGCGGCGCCGACAGCGCGACCGACCTGCTCAACATCAATCCGCTGGACATGCTGGCGAAGCTGCTGCCGGGCTTCATGGACGAAACCGGCAATTCGGGCTTGCGCGGTATCACGCAGGTCAACCAATCGATTTTGAAGCGCGCGCAAACCATTTCATACCTGGTGTCGGTGTTGAACACGACCGCGAGCAGCTTCGACTTCGCCGCGTTGCGCAACCTGGTGCAGCCGATCGTGGAGCGCGTGGCCGAGCGCGAGAACGTCTCGCACGATTTGCTCGCGCTGTTTCGAACCAGTTTCATCGACGATTTGCGCGGACTGCCCGACAACCTTCAGGCGCGCGCGATCGCACTCGGGAGCCGTCCCAACGTGAAGGAAGCATTCGTCGAGATGGGCTTGCTCGTCGATCTCGCGGCGGGACTTGCGGATAAGGTGCTGTTCCGACCAATCGTGATAGGGCCGGCGAAGGCGCTCGCGGGCGATCCGCTCGAAGCATTCAGCGGATTCTTTCTGCAGAAGCTGCGTCAGCATGATTTCGATCAGGGCGTCGCCGATGCGTACGCAGCGATGAAGGCGGTAGCCGATCCGGATTTTGCGCTCGATCCGAACGCTCCTGTTCCTCCAGATGACGTGGTGCTGAGCGCCGCGGAGCAGGACGAGTACGACAACGCGGAGAAGCTATTCAATGATCGCGTCGGCGTTGTCGCGGATACGATGGCGCAGGAACTCGCAGGCCAGCTTCCGGGCGCGAATCTGCCAATCTTCGGCAAGATCACGCGGGAGACGATCGGCGAGATCGTGAAGCACTTGGCCGAGATGTTTCTCGGCCGCGCCGAACGCTGATTAGTTACGCGGCGGCCGAAAGCTCGGACCTCTCGGGCTTCGAGGCTGCGAGCTTCAGCACCGCGCGGTATCCTTCCTTGATCTCCATGCGCGTACCGTAGCCCTTCGCGAGCAGCAGCGCGTGCGCCTTCGGCAGGTTGTAACACGGCACCGCCATCAGCAGGTGATGCTCGAGATGGTAGTTCACGAAGTAGGGTGCGATGAACGCGCGCGTGAACCAGTTGGTGTGCGTGGTGCGCGTGTTGAGGAACGGATCGTCGTTGCTCTTCACCATCGAGTGCTCAGCGATCGCGCGAATCCGCACGACCAGCGGCTGGAACGTGTAGAACGGCAAGAGCCAGAGCGCGAAGTAGAGCCACCAGTAGCCCGCCAGCGCGAGAATCGCGAACAGCACCGCGTGCGTGATGAACGCGCCGTGAAGTCGAGGCCATGCGCGCTTGATTCGAGCAGCGAGCGTCATCGGCTTGCCGATTCCGAAGGCGCGGCGGAACAGGCCCATCCGTTGCTTGTAGGCGGTCTGCCCGGTGATGTCGCGGATAACTTTGCGCTTAAAACTCGCGCGCGTGATCGGAAACGGACGCGTCAGCGCGATATCAGGATCGTTGGGCTGCTGCGTGAAGCGGTGATGCCCGGCGACGTGCTCCGTGCGATACGCGTACATGTCGCCGAGGAGGATGTAGTCGGTTAGCCAGGTGCCCGCGAAATCGTTGACCCGCATGTTGGTGAAGAGGAGGCCGTGCGCGGCGTCGTGCGAAAGAATCGCGAGTCCCAGCTGGCGCGCCCCGATAATCGCGACTGCGAGGATGAAGGTGATCGGATTCGGCCACCTCACGAACATCGCCATCGCGAGGAAAATCACCGCCCACGCGTGAAAGATCATCCACGTCCCGCGGAGATTCGACTTCCGCTTGAGCAGATTCAGTTCGGCGGGTGAAAAAACGCTGCGCGCCTGGAACATGCTATCCTCCAATCTCCCCGGCCCGGGTGGTCGCGCGAAGTATCAGGGCATCCTCGAGCACGGGCCCTCACTTATAACAGAAAATGGCGACAAATGCAAATTCTCGTTATGAGGCGCGGCACGCACTCACCGCCAAGGAGCTCGTGATCGACTTCCTCTCGAACCGCTCGCCGCGCGAGATGTCGGCGCGGGTGATCGTCGATACCGCCACGGCTCTGGGCTTCACCGAGCAGAGCGTGCGGATGGCGTTGACTCGGGTCGTAGAGGAGAGGCTGGCCATCAGTATTGGAAGGGGCGTTTACCAGCTTGCGCCATCGGGCGACGCGATGCGCCGCGAGGTGCGCAAGTGGCGCAATATCACCGACTCGACCATGCCGTGGACGGGAGGCTGGGTCGCGATCTACGACGCCTCGATTCGCCGCAGCGATCGCGCAGCGCTCCGCCGACACGAGCAGGCGCTTCGGCTTCGCGGCTTTCGCGAGCTGACCTTTGGTCTCTCGATTCGGGCGGCTAATCTCCGTGATTCAACCGCCGAGCTGCGCGAACAACTCCACGCGCTCGGGCTTCATCCCGACGCGATCGTCGCGTTGATCACGGACCTCGACGAGGCGACACGTGAGCGCGCGCTGCATTTGTGGGATACGAAGGCGCTGCTCGAATCGTACGAGCAGTTGATGCGCGCGATGAGTGCGAGCACGCGCCGCGTCGAGTCGTTGCCGCTCGCGGAAGCGGCGGGCGAGACCATGGTGCTCGGGCGCGACGTGCTCAGGCATATCAACCTCGATCCGCTGCTGCCTGCCGAGCTGATGCCCGAGCGGCCGCTGCGCGATCTGGTGCGCACGATGACCACGTACGACTCGATGGCTCGGCAAATCTGGCGCCGCTTCATGAGCCAGTTCGAAGTGCGGCCGTCGTAGGAGATCGCGGCAGCGGCTTCCATCGCGGGGGCGCCGCCCTCTAGAATCGAAGCGCGATGACGGTGCTCGAAGGCAAAACGATCCTGCTCGGGGTGAGCGGCGGAATCGCGGCCTACAAGGCTGCCGAGCTCGTCCGCACGCTCGTGACCCAGGGCGCGAAGGTGCGCGTGATGATGACGCGCAATGCCCGCGAGTTTATCGCGCCGCTCACGCTTCAGACGCTGAGCGGAAATCCGATCGCCACCGACACCTTCAGCCTCACAGAGGAATCCGAGATCGGCCATATCCGGCTCGCGGACACCGCCGACGCGGTGATAGTCGCGCCCGCGACCGCGGACGTCATCGCCAAGGCCGCAACCGGCATCGCCGACGATATCGTGACCACTGTGCTACTCGCGACGCGCGCCAAGGTGGCATTCGCGCCTGCGATGAACGTGCACATGTATGAGCATCCTACCGTGCGCGAGAACCTCGCGAAGCTTCGCGCGCGCGGCAACGTCGTGATTGAGCCGGGAGAGGGTGCGCTCGCGTGTGGGTACGAGGGCAAGGGCCGCCTGCCCGACGCGCCGATAATCGTCGCGGAGCTCGAGAAGATGCTCTCGGCACGAGACCTCGCGAGCGAGCGAATCCTGGTGACCGCGGGGCCGACGCAGGAGGCAATCGATCCTGTGCGATTCGTCTCGAATCGATCTTCCGGCAAGATGGGCTTTGCGATCGCACGTGCGGCATGGCGGCGCGGCGCCGCGGTCAAGCTCGTCGCCGGACCGTCGTCACTCGCGACGCCATACGGCACCGAAAAAATCGACACCGTCAGCGCCGCCGATTTGCTCGCCGCGACAGCGCACAATTTTCCGTGGTGCAGCACGCTGATCATGGCCGCCGCGGTTGCTGACTTCCGGCCCGCGCATCCGGCGGCTGGCAAGATCAAGAAGAGCGCGAAGGGTCTCACGCTCGAGATGGCTCCTATAGCCGACGAGATGCCCCGGCTCGCGGCGAAGAAGGGTTCGCGACTGCTGATCGGATTCGCCGCGGAAACCGACGATCTGATGGAGAACGCGCGCGACAAGCTCCGCCGCAAGCACCTCGACTTGATCGTCGCCAACGATGTGACCGAAGAGGGCGCGGGCTTCGCCGTCGATACCAATATCGTCACGCTGATCGGCGCCGACGGCGCCGCCGAGCGTCATCCGAAGCTAAGCAAGGACGAAGTTGCGGACCGAATCCTCGATCGCGTCGCGGCGCTGCGAGCATCGAAAGCGCGGCGGCTTCGCGCTGTGCGATGATCTCGCGCGGCGATTTGCCGATGAGCACGCCGAGTGATATCGCTCGCGGGTGCCGCAACCGGCGCGTCCGCATCGTATGAGCAACTCGGGCTCCGTCCCAGACAGAAACGCGCTGACCGCAACGCTGCGCGACTATGTCGAGCAGCTTCGCGAGGAGGGACTCGAAGGGTTGCCGGCGGGTGTCCGCGTCGCGCGCGAGGCTCCTCACATCGAGACTCCACCGACGCCGCGCGCCGAAGCGCCCGCGCCGATTTCTTCTTCTCCTGAGCCTCGGCCCGCTCCTGCCGCGGCCGAGATGTTCTCGAAGTATCCGGGCCTCGAGAAGACCTCGACGCTCGAAGAGCTACGCGCGTTTATCGGCGATTGTCAGCGATGCAAACTCGCGCCGCTTAGAAAGAACCTTGTCTTCGGTGTCGGCAATCCCAACGCGGAATTGATGTTTATCGGCGAAGGGCCGGGGGCCGACGAAGATCTGAAGGGCGAGCCGTTCGTCGGCCGCGCGGGCCAACTACTCACCGATATTATCGAGCGCGGCATGGCGCTTACGCGCTCCGACGTTTACATCTGCAACGTTATCAAGTGCCGCCCGCCCGAGAATCGAAACCCGGAGGCCGATGAAGTCGCCGCGTGCGAGCCGTTTATGCTTCGGCAGATCGAAATTGTGAAGCCGAAGGTGATTGTGGGGCTTGGCACCTTCGCGGTGCAAGCCGTGCTCAAGGTGAAGACCCCTATCAGCAAGCTGCGTGGGCGCTGGCATGAGGTGCGCGGCATCAGGATGATGCCGACCTTTCATCCGGCGTATCTGCTGCGCAACCCGGGCGACAAGCGGCTGGTGTGGGCCGACGTGCAGGAAGTGATGAAGGTGCTCGGCATTCCAATCCCGCGCCGCAGCGGAGCTTGATCGTGCGGCACCGATCGCGAACGGCTGTGACGCTTTCGATGGTCGCGCTTGCGATCGTGGCGGCTGTTGCCGCACGCGCGCTTGGCGCATCAGCGCCGTCTGCAAATACGCCGCACGTCGATCTGATCTCGATCGACGGTTCGATCAATCCCGCCGTCGCGTCGTACGTCGAAGACTCGATTAACTACGCTGCGGCGAGCGGCGCGGCCGCGCTCGTGATCGAACTCGACACGCCGGGCGGACTCCTGACCTCGGCTGAGAAAATCGTGGAGGCGATCCTTGGCGCTCCTGTACCGGTGCTGGTTTACGTCTCACCATCGGGCGCGAGCGCTGCCTCCGCGGGAACGTTCATTACCGAGGCGGCGAGCGTCGCCGCGATGGCGCCGGGGACGACAATCGGCGCGGCGCATCCGGTGGAGGAGGGTGGCGAGGAAGTCAAAGGCGTGATGGGCGAGAAACTCGAGAATTTCGCCGCCTCGTGGGCGCGCACGATCGCTGAGCAGCGCGGCCGCAACCAGGACTGGATGGAAGAAGCGGTGCGCCACAGCGCGTCGATTGGCGAGAGCGACGCGCTCGCGAAGCACGTGATCGATATCGTCGCGCCGGACCTGAGGAACCTGCTTAGGCAAGCCTCCGGCCGCACGGTGAAGGTCAACGGCCGCGAGGTCACGCTCCAGCTCGCGCACGCGGCCGTGCGGCGCGTCGCGATGTCATTTGGGCAACGCGTCCTCAACACGCTCTCCGATCCGAATATCGTTTACTTGCTGCTGATGGCGGGAATCGTCGGTCTCTACTTCGAGTTCGCGCATCCGGGGGTGGTGTTCCCCGGCGTCGCCGGTGCGATTTGCCTGCTGCTCGCGCTCGCCTCGTTCGAGGTGCTGCCGATCAACCTGGCCGGGCTGCTGCTGATCTTTCTCGGCATCGGACTGTTGGTTGCCGAGGCGTGGGTCACGAGCTACGGCATCCTAGGCGTCGGTGGCGTGATCTCGTTCGTGCTCGGCTCGCTCTTTCTGATCGATACGTCGAAGACCAACCTCGAAGTGAATCGCGGCATGATCGCGGGCGCCGCCGTGGCTCTGAGCGCCATCATCATTGGACTAGGCTATGTGGTCGCTCGTGAGCGCCGCCGACGCGCGGTCACCGGTCCCGAGGGACTGATCGGCGCGGTCGGCGAAGTGCGCGAGGCGATCGCGCCAGGCACGCCCGGCAAGGTCTTCGTGCACGGCGAGATCTGGCGCGCAAGCAGCCTCGATCCGATCGCACCGGGAGCGCGCGCGCAGATCACGGCGATTCATGGCCTCGAACTGGAAGTGCGGCGGCTCTCCTAACAATGGTGACCTGGCGACGGCGCGATGCGCCCTCGAAGGAGTAACGGCTGATGGCGGGTGGAATCGGAATAGTCATCTTCATTCTCATCGTGGTCGTGCTGAGTGGACTAAGGGTTTACAACGAATACGAGCGCGCCGTGATCTTTCGGCTTGGGCGGCTCACGCCGTTCCGCGGGCCGGGTGTGATCTTCGTTATTCCGATCCTCGAGCGCGCGGTGCGAATCGATCTGCGCACGGTTACGCTCGATGTTCCCGCGCAGGACGTCATTACCAAGGACAACGTCAGCGTGAAGGTGAGCGCGGTGCTCTATTTCCGCGTCGTCGATCCGTCGCGCGCAGTCACAGAGATCGCGAACTACCTCTACGCCACGATGCAGCTAGCGCAGACCACTTTGCGGTCTGTCGGCGGCCAGACCGAGCTCGACGAACTGTTGAGCCAGCGCGACAAGCTCAACGCGCAGATCCAGGAGATCGTCGATTCGCAGACCGAGCCGTGGGGCATCAAGGTGACGCTCGTCGAGCTCAAGAACATCGACCTGCCGCAGGACATGCAGCGTGCGATCGCGGCGCAAGCCGAGGCGGAGCGCGAGCGGCGCGCCAAGGTGATCGCGGCCGAGGGCGAGTTCCAGGCGGCGCAGCGTCTTTCGGAAGCCGCCGAGATCATGGGCAAGAGTCCGATCACGCTGCAGCTCAGATACCTGCAGACGCTGGCCGAGATTGCGACCGAGCATAATTCGACCACGATCTTTCCGGTGCCGATCGACATGTTCGAGGCGTTCCGCGGCGTGGTTCGCGCGGCCGCGAGCGACGACAAGGAAAAGAAGTAAACAATCGCCGCGCGGCGGCGGGAAAGAATTTCGAGCGATGGGCAAATTGATACTGGTTCGGCACGGCGAGAGCGAGGGCAATGCGCTCCGCCGCTTCACCGATTCACCGGAAGTTAACATCACCGAGCTTGGCCGCCGTCAGGCACATGAGGCGGCGCAACGAATCAAGGCCGCCTACCGTGCGCGGCTCGTGGTCGCGAGCCCGTACCGCCGCGCGCACGAGACCGCGCGCATCATCGCGGCGGAACTCGCGCTCGAAGTCGAGCTCGCGTACGACTTCCGCGAGCAGAGCCTCGGCGCGCTGGCCGGGCAACCCTACGATGTCGTACGAGACGATCCGAACTTCGACCCGGCGCGCTCCTGGCTATGGCGTCCGCAGGGTGGCGAGAGCCAGGCTGACGTGCTCGTGCGGAGCGGGCCGCTGCTCGACAAGTATGCGAACCTTTTCGCAAGCGACGAGATCGTTATCGTGAGCCATGGCGGCGTGATGCGCGCGCTGTGGGCGCACGTGACGGGCAAGTGGGACAACGCGCACCTGCCAATCAATTGCGGCATTGTCGTGATCGAGCATCGTAGCGGCCGGTATGGTTTGCCGGAGATTATCCACGGCATCGCCGCGAAAGAGACCAGCGGCTGAATCCACCCGGAAAGTCGTTTGCCTAGACGCGTCTCCGTGCCATCATAATAGCGAGATGACCCCTAAAATTGCAGGCCGCGGGGAGCGCGTGAGGCGCGCACGCGTAGCTCGCGGCATCTCGCAATCGGCACTCGCACGCAGCGCCGAAATTTCGCGCCAAGCCCTCGGCGCGATCGAATCCGGCGGCTATCAGCCAGGGGTAGAGACGGCGCTGAGAATCGCGCGCGAGCTCGGCGAGTCGGTCGAGAACCTGTTTGGCGATGCTGCGGAGTCAAACGTCGTCGCAACCATCAGTTCAGCGTCGGCACCGGCGCGAAGCCGCGTTGCACTCGCGCGGGTCGGCGGGCGCGTGGTTGCGGCTCCCGTCCCGCCGGCCGCACTTGAGCTCGTGCCGGCGGGCGGAATAGTCGCATCGATCAAGGGAAGCCACGCGGCGGTCGAGTCGTTTGTGTCATCGTCGGAAATCGATTCAACGCTGCTGGTCGCGGGTTGCGACCCCGCGGTGACCATTCTTGCTGACTGGATTGCGCGCCGGCGCCATCCGGTGACCTTGGTCGCGCTTGGTGGCTCGAGCCAGAGCGCGCTCGATGCGCTCGCCGAGGGGCGCGCGCACGCGGCCGGAATCCATCTCCGCGACGCAAAAAGCGGCGAATACAATCTGGCCGCGGTGCGCCGCGCGCTGGGTCATCGCCGCGCCGTGGTCGTGAATTTCGCCCGCTGGGAACTCGGTCTTGCGATGAAGAAGGGAAATCCGCTCGGCATCCGCGGCTTCGCTGATCTCGCGCGTCCTCGTGTCAGGCTTGCGAATCGTGAGACAGGATCGGGAGCGCGAATCGCGCTCGACGCTGCGCTCGATGAGAACAAAATCGATCCCCGCAAAATTTCCGGCTACCGGCACGAGTTGCGCGGCCACCTCGAGGTGGCTGCTGCGATCGCTGACGACCACGCCGACGTTGGCGTCACGATTCGCGTCGCAGCGGAAGCCTACGGCCTCAATTTCATTTCGATTCGCGAGGAGCGTTACGACCTCGCAATCATTGAACACGAGCTCGAGTCCGTCCCTGTTGCCGCGATGCTCGAGGCGCTCAACTCGTCCCGCTTCGCGCGCCAGGTGAAAGAGCTTTGCGCTTACGACACGCGCGAAATGGGCAAGATCGTCGGGCGGGTCGCCTAGCGGCCGTCGAGCATCGAATCCAGGAAATCAGCTGAGCGAAGACGTCGATCCAGAATCGACGAAATGAACCGCGCGATCGCGAGCGCCCCGTCGCGGCCCGATGCGCGAGCAAGGGCGGCCTCGTCGAGCGCGATCGTCGAGAGGCGCGCGAGGGCGACCGCGCTCTCAGCCGCAATTCTGATCGCGCCTTCGGGCACTGCGTTGCGGCATCGCGCGCATACGACGCCGCCGCGCGCGACGACGAAATAAACCGGACGGCTATCCGCGGCGACGATCGTCGCGCACACGCGGCATTGTGCGAACTCGAGCCCATAGCCCGCCCATTCGAGGATGCGCAACTCGAACGCCTGTCTCAGTGCGGGACCGATCGAGCATCGCGCGAGTGTGCGCAGCCCGCTCTCCAGTATGCGATATGCCGCTGCCGCCTCGCTCTCCTCGGTGGTGAGCGCGTCGCTCAGCTCCAGCATGTAGCTGCCGAGCGCGATCTTGCCGAGGTCGTCGTCGAGCGTGTGCTGCGCGAGGTCCGACGCTTCGGCCTTGGTAATGAAAACGAGCTGGCCGTGCGGGCGGCGCTTGAAGTGCAGCATCACGTGCGAGAAGGGTTCGAGCTTGCGCTCGAAGCGATGGCGTGAGGCTTTCGCGCCCTTGGCGATACCGCTCAGTTTGCCCGCGTTCAGTGTCAAAAGAGTGACGATTCGATCGGAATCCGCGTAGTCCCGCGCGCGGAGCACAATCGCAGGCGTGGATTCTTCCGCCGGCATCGCGTCAGGCGCCGAGACTCCGGCGCAGCATCGTCTGCTGAATCTCGCGCACCTCGGTGCGCATCCGCTCGGCGTTGGAGATCGAGCGGCCGCTCTCGCTGGCCTCGCGAATCACTTTATCGAACTCGGCGGCGATGCGCGCGATCTTCGCATTCACTTCCGTGAGCGCGCGCATCCGCTGTTCCTCGCTCTCCCATTCACCGTCGGCATATTCGCGAAGCTCGCGGCTTTCGAAGAGCAACTCCTGCGCGCGTTCCTCGTAACCTTTGACCAGCCGGCGGATTGCTTCGATCACCTTCGGCCGCTCTTCGGGATCTTTCCACAGCGCGTGTTCGAGGAACATCACGTCGTCCTCGGTAACTGCATCGCGCCCGACAAGGAGCGCATGCGCGCGCATCACCGCGAGCGAATTCTTCCAGCGCCGATCGGAGACGACTATCTGCTGCGTGCCGAGATGCTTGCGGAGTCCCGCGATAAGTTCCAGCACGCCGCCGCCGACCGGAATCGCGCGCGCGCCGGCGGCGAGCTGCTCCAGCTCGGCGAACGTAATCGTCGTCCGCGTCGCCTCGGCTGATGCACCGAGCATCCTGAGAAAGCGGAAATCGTCGGCGATGTAATCGGCGACGAAGCGCAGCATGAATCGATCGTAGAGCGCTGTCAGTTCGTCCTCGTCGGGCAGCTCGTTGGACGCGCCGAACATCGTGAGCAGCGGCACTGCGACCCGCTCACGCCCGTTGTGAAAAACGCGCTCATTGATAATCGTCAACAGCGCGTTGAGGATCGACGAATTTGCCTTGAAGATTTCATCGAGGAAGGCGATATGCGCCTCGGGCAGCTTGAATGCCGTCACACGCCGGTAGTCGTCCTGCTCCAGACCCTTCAGGCTCACCGCGCCGAAGATTTCCTCGGGTGTGCTGAACTTGGTGAGCAGCCACTGGAAGTAGCGCGCGCCCTCGATTCGGCGGCAGAGCTCATCGGCGAGCATCGACTTCGCCGTGCCGGGCGGGCCGATGATGAGCAGGTGGCTGCCCGAGAGGAGTGCGACCAGGGCACCGTCGATAAGTTCCGCGCGCTCGAGGAACTGCTTGTTCAACTCGTCGCGAATCCGCGCGAGCTTGTTGGTAGCCTCTGCCATCCTTGATCGCACCCGATCGGCGTTTCGAAGGTAATTTTTATCAGACCGAGAGCAAGGAAATAAGCGTGGACTGCCGCGCTTGCCGCGCGATGTTCGACGGCGATAGAAAGATTCATCACCGGACGATTCGATGGCCGCGCGCGGATGCGCGCGCCCCAAGCAGGAGAACCGCGATGGAAAAGGCGCTGGCGGGAGTGAAAGTCCTCGACATGACGCAATTCGAGGCGGGAACCTCGTGCACCGAGATGCTGGCGTGGCTTGGCGCGGACGTAATCAAGGTCGAGTCGCCGAAGATGGGCGAGCAAGGCAGGTGGATCTTGACCGAGAAACCGGGCGTCGACTCGTACTACTTCATCTTGCTCAACGCCAACAAGCGAAGCGTCACGATCAACCTCAAATCCGACAAGGGCCGCGAGCTGTTCCTCGATCTCGTCAAGAAGGTCGATATCCTGTCCGAGAATTATTCGCTCGGTACGCTCGAGAGCCTCGGCCTCGGCTACGACAAGCTACGCGAGATCAATCCGCGCCTCATCTATCTCACAATCAAAGGCTTCGGCACATACGGACCCTACAGCAAGTACAAGAGCTTCGACATGATCGCGCAGGCGACGGGCGGCGCGATGACGCTGACTGGATTTCCAGGCTCGCCCCCGCTCAAGCCCGGGCCGACGATCGGCGACACAGGCACCGGAATCCACGCGGCGTGCGGCGTTCTCGCGGCCTATATCCAGCGCGAGCGAACGGGTAAGGGGCAGAAGGTCGAGATCGCGATGCAGGAGGCGGTGCTCAACTTCGTACGCGTGCCGATGATGGGCACGTATATCTCGCACAAACCGTCGGCGCGCGTCGGCAATCGGAGCGGCGTAGGCCCAACCGACCTTTTCAAGTGCGCGCCTGGAGGAGACAACGACTACGTCTTCATTATCTGCACGACGCCCGAGATGTGGCAGAGCCTCTGCGCAGCGATCGGACAGCCCGAGCTCGCGAGCGACGAGCGCTTCAAGGAGCATCGCGCGCGCGGTCATAATATCGAAGAGCTAACGCGGATCATCACAGAGTGGACAAGCCAGCGCTCGAAGCACGACGTGATGCGCATCTTCGGCGAGGCGGGCGTGCCCTGCGGCGCGGTGCTCGACACGGTCGAACTCTTGAACAACGAGCACATGAAGCAGCGCGGAATGATCGTAACGATCAACCATCCGGCGCGCGGCGAGTTGACGATGCCCGGCTGCCCGGTGAAGCTCGAAGACTCGCCAGTCGAGGTGAAGCCCGCGCCGCTGCTGGGACAGCATACGAATGAAGTGTTGTCGGAGCTGCTCGGCATGAACGCGCAGCAGGTCGAGTCGCTTCGCCGCGAAGGCGTGGTCTGATCGGCGCGCCGCTCACGGTCCGAACATGCGCACCTCCGGCGATCTCTTCGAGGCTATCGAATATCTAAAGCTCGAAGGGCCGACACTTCTATCGCGCTTCGTCAAGGCGCATCGCGATGCCGAGTACGCCGATCTCCGCTTAGAAGTCGTGATGAACCGCTCGGCCGCCGCGACCAACGGCGAACCGCGCGACGCCAACGAAAGCTCGACCGCTGCGTACTGCATAACGGTTCACGCGCGTGCCGCCAGCGACGCGAGCGGACATGGACAGACTGGCGCTGAGGTAGGAGCGCTCGCGGGCACGCCCTCGAAGCTGGTCGCCGCGCTGAAGCACGGCCTCGACGAGGCTTATCAGCGGGCGCGATTCAGCGCACGCGAGAAAGCCGCGATCATGAAGGCCGTTGGAAGCGGCGCCGAGTCGTTGGCTCTGAGAGCCGCTCTGCCTGGAACGCCGGTCCACGACGAGATCGCGGCGGAGTATAAGCACGATCCACGCGCGCTCGACACCGACGAGCTGAAGCGGCTCGCGCTCGAGGGCTCGCGAGCTGTATCAGGACTCGGCAAGGACATCGCGTTCAACGCCGCGGCCGCGATGACCGAGCTTCGCCACGAGCTGTTCGTAAGCTCGATCGGCAGCGTCATCTCGCAGGCGACCGCCTTCTCGCAGGGCGATTGCTACGTCGTGGCGCAGAGCGCCGACGGCCACCAGGAGAGCTACGACACAATAGGTCAGCAGCGCGGCTTCGAGAGCCTGTCAGAGGGATGGCGCGGCGAGTTGATGCCGAACGCCGACCTCGTTACGTTCTGCAAGGAACTCGCGAGCGAGGCGCAGCAACTGGCGGCCGCACCGGTGCTCAAACCGCCGGACGGCGAAGTGACGGTAGTTACCGATCCGCATTTCAACGCGCTGGTTGCGCACGAGATCGTCGGGCATCCGTCGGAGGCCGACCGCGCGCTCAAGATGGAAGCCGGCTACGCTGGCCGAAGCTGGTTTCTCAAGTCGCTGGCAGAGAATCAGCTCGGGCATCGCGTCGGCTCTGAGATTCTGTCTGCCTGCTCCGACCCTACTCTCGATGGTTACGGCCACTATCGCTACGACCACGAAGGCACGCCCGGGCGCCGCGTGATGCACTTCGATCGCGGCATCTTCAGCGGCTTCCTGAACTCGCGCGACACCGCGGCCGCGCTGGGAGCCGAGCCCAACGGCCACGCGCGCTCTTCCGAAGGATGGCACGTGCCGCTCATCAGGATGTCGAACACGTTGTTCCTTCCGGGCGAGACGCCGCCCGAGAAAATCATTGGCGAGGTCGATCGCGGCTACTATGTCTGCGCGCATCAGATTCCTTCGATCGCCGAGTCGCGCGAGAACTTCCGCATCTCGGCGCGCCGCGTTTACGAAATCGAGAACGGGCGCATCGGCAGGCTCTACCGCTCCGGAAGCGTGATGGCGGATTCGCGGAGCTTCTTCATCAATGTCGATGCCGTCGGCAATGACCTGCGACTCATCGCGATTCCCAACTGCGGCAAGGGCCAGCCGATGCAGGTGAAGCGGATGTCGAACGGCGGGCCAACGCTCCGTTCGCGTGCCTGGCTCGGGGGCGGATGATGCTGAAGGCGGCCGAACTGAAACGCTTCGTGCAGGAGGCAAGGCGCGCGATCGCGAGCGACGAATCGGTCGGCGAGCTCGAGGTCTACTGCTCGAGCGGCGAGCATCGTATCGCGCGGCTCAACTTCACCTCCGACATCCCGTGCCGCGGGCTGGAGGAGTTCAAGTCGCTCGAGGCCGACGGGTTTCAAATCCGAATCGCGATGAAGCGCGACGCGCACGAAGTCGGCAGCGCCTCTGAGGCGGGAGAGTTCACGCTGAATGCGATCCGCACGGCGCTCGAGCGCGCGAAGCGCGCAACTGTGATTGATCCGCATTTTTCCGGTTTCGCGGCAGAACCGAAGAAGCTCAAGACTGCGCCAAGGGAGAAATCGGACCTCGCGCGCGTGAGCGACGCTGCGATCGCGAACGCGGCCTGGAATGTGCTCCGCGGCGCGACCGAGACATTCGGGAAATCCGGTGTGGCGTCGGCCGCGCACGCGGGTCTCGTGATCGGCGGCGACGTGTCGGTGATTCGCGATCGAATCGCAATCACGACTTCGCACTTCGACGATATCCGCGCGGATGAGGGCGCGCATTTCAGCTCCTCGGTGACGGCGCTTATCGAGTCGCGCGACGCCAAGGGCACGGCAAGCGCGCTCGGCGCTTCGTCCTCGGGGTTGCGTTCGGCGGCGGCGTCGCTCGGGCGCGACGCGGTACAGCGCGCGCTTAAGTTGGGGCACGGCGTGAGGCCGTCGTCGGGTGAGTATCGCGTCGTGCTCGGGCCGCAGCCTGTCGCCGAGATCATCAACTACATGGTGATGGGATCGCTCACGACCGGCGCGTTCCACGCGGCGAGCTCCGCTTTCCAGGGACGCTTCGGCGACGATGTGATGAATGCGAGTCTCAGCCTCTTCGACGATCCGAATCACAAGGCGGGCGCCGCGCGCCGCAGTATCACGTGCGAGGGCCTCGCCGCGCGCCGCGTCGATTTGATTCGCGATGGCAAACTCGTCGGGCTGCTCTCGACCATTTACGATTCGCATCGGCTGGAGACCGATGAGGAACGCGCTGCCAAGCTGGGGCCGAAGGCGGGAGATAAAATCAAATTCCCGCCGCTCAACGGTTATCGCCTGGGCGAGGGCGGTGGACGGCGCTTCGACGCGCATCCTGGTTCGTCGGGAACCAACGTCGTGATGCGGACGCGCGGCGGCGTCGCTGAAGGGGCGCTGCTCGAGAAGGTGGGCGACGGCATCTACCTCGGGCGCGTGTGGTACACGTATCCGATCAACGGGCAGCGCGCGGGCGACTTCACGTGTACCGTCAGTGGCGATTCGTACCTGATTCGCGGT
>JASHQJ010000392.1 GCA_030037595.1 Candidatus Binataceae bacterium | reverse complement strand
TGTGCGCGCCGAGGCAAAAGTGCGTGCCTCCGCCGCCGAATGCAATGTGATCGTTCGGGCTGCGCGCCACGTCGAAGCGGTCCGGTTCGGCGAACACAGATTCGTCGCGATTCGCCGAGCCATAGTACATGACCGCCTTGTCCCCTGCGCGGATGGTTTTGCCACCCAGCATTGTGTCGCAGGTCGCGGTGCGCCGCATATAAACGACCGGGCTGACGTAACGGAGCATCTCTTCAACTGCGAGCGGAAGCAGACGATCCAAATCACCCTGCAACTTCCGCCGCTCAGCCGGGTTTTCGAACAAGGCGAGCATGCCACCGGCGAGGAGATTGCGCGTTGTGTCGCCGCCCGCGTTGATTAGGAGCAGAAAGAACATCGCGTACTCGGTAGGTGTGAGGCGATCGCCCTCGATCTCGGAATTGAGGAGGCGGGTCGCGAGATCATCGCCAGGCTTCTTGCGTTTTTCCTCGGCGATTCGAAGCGCGTAGCCAAGCAACTGAGCCGAGGCGGCGCGCTTCTCAATCTCCGGCACCGCCTCCGACGAGGAATGCATTTTCTCGGTCCACTCGTAGAGCAGCCGACCGTCTTCGAGCGGAATGCCCATCAGCTCGGCGATCACGTACGAGGGCAACTCGCCCGCGATTTGGCTTACGAGGTCGCATTCGCCGCGATCGATCACACGGTCAATAATCTTGCGCGCGAGCTCCTCTATGCGAGGTTTCATCACGCGCGCGCTGCGCGGGATGAACTGCGAGCTGACCAGCGCGCGGTAACGAGTGTGCTTGGGCGGGTCCATGAAGAGCATCATATTGCGTGATGCGGCCAGGCCGTCGGGGTCCATGTCGTTGATCGCGATTCCGCCGGCGTACGACGAGTAGGTCTGAGGGTCGCGGCTGACGGTATACACGTCTTGATGACGCATCACGGCCCAGAATCCTGGGCCGCCGGGCTCTTCATGCCGGTGCACGGGATCGTTCGCGCGCAGCCATCGGAACTGATCGTGTGGCTGACCGTGCGCGAACGACGTAAGGCTGAGCAAATCGATCTTGGGTCTTACCATAGCAATCCTGATCACGCGCGCGTGCGGACCTTGGAGTCGCGAAACAACTCGGTAAGTTCAGCCGCTTGCGTTTATCGCATGCACCAAATCCATCACCTTTCTGAGCGTCGCGAGTTTCTCACGAGAGTCATGTCCCATTGGCGCGACGCGCAGCCTCGTGACGCCCACGTTCTTGTACGCCTGGATGCGCTCGCGAACCATCTCGGCGTTGCCGAGGAGATTCGCCTGAACCACCATCTCTGAAGGCACCTTCGCAATAGCTTCGGGACGCTTTCCCGCGATCCAGAGACGCTGCACTTCGCGGGCGACTGCATCCCAACCGGCCCGTTTGAATGCGTCGTTGTAAAAGTTCGTCCGCGCCGAACCCATAGCACCGAGCGTGAAAGCCATCGCGGGCTTCAAGGGCTCCACGAGCGCATCGAGATCATCGCCGAACGCAACCGTACCTCCGACCTCAATCTCGATGTCGGCCAGGCTGCGCCCTGCACCTTCAGCGCCGCGGCGCAGATAGTCGAGGTGCGCTGCGGCATGCTCCGGCATAAACGACGTGCCGAGCCAACCGTCGGCCACGGCGCCGGTATATTCCAACGCCTGGGGTTTGAGGGTCGCCAGGTAGATCGGAATGTTGCGATTGCCGGGTTGTGACAACCTGAGCGCCTTGCCCTGTCCGCCCGGCAGCGGAAGTTCGTGATATTTGCCGTGGTACTCGATCTTTTCGCCGGCGAACGCCAGTTTGATGATCTCTACTGTTTCTTTGAGCCGTGTCAGCGGCGCTTTGAATGGCTGGCCTTGAAGCCCTTCGACGACCTGCGGACCGCTCGTCCCGAGGCCCAGGATGAAGCGATCATGGCTGATGGCAGCCATGGTCAGCGCTGTCATCGCGGTCATCGCGGGCGCCCGCGCGCTAATCTGCATGATGCCGGTGCCGAGACGGATCCGGCTTGTCCGCGCGGCGAGATAGGCGAGCGGTGCAATCGCATCCTGACCCCAGGCCTCGGCGCTCCAGACCGCATCGACGCCGAGTTTTTCTGCTTCGACGACGTAGTCGACGTTGTCGTCGAAGTCCCGTCTTTGTCCCGATGCCGCACCGCCGATACCAATGCTGACTTTCATAGATCGCCTCCTCGCGCTGGTCATCGCTTTCAGGCGGAGCGCGGTTTGAACTTCGCCAGCGTGACGTCTTCGGTCACATCGTCGAAAACCACTTCGACCGGCGACCCGATGCGAATCGCATCGTTGCCGATGTCAACCAGGTTGGTCAGCAGGCGCGGGCCTTCGTCGAGTTCGACCTCGGCAACATTGTAGGGAAGGTCGCTTTTGAAACTGTGGAAGTATGACTGATGGAAAACGACCCACGAGCTGACCCGGCCACGGCCGCTGAGGCGCGTCCAGGTGAATTTGCGCGACCAGCACGCCGGGCAAAGCGGTGATGGCGGCGCCCAAATCTTTCCACATCGATTGCACTTCTGGAGCTTCAACTCGCGGTTACGCAAGCCATCCCAGTACGGTTTGTTGAGCGAGGAGATCGCAGGTAGCGGCTTCTGATAGGGATTCTGCGGCATCGATGTTCCTCGCTCAGCGATGATAGATGAGCGAATCTCCGTAAGCGTTTGCCCACTGAATGATGCTGGCGTCCTCGATTTGGCGCGGGCCGCATTCACGGCGCAGCTGGCGCACGATTTCCACCTGGTGATTCCAAGCCATGATATGCGCTTCGGACAGCAGTCCACCGTTAGTGTTCATCGGCAGCTCGCCGCCAACCTCGATGCGGCCGTTCTGGGTGAATGCAGCAGCCTCACCGGGTTTGCAGAATCCCCAGCGCTCCAGCGCGATCCACGCCAGGATTGAAAAAGCGTCGTAGGTGAAAAGCGCATCGACGTCGGCGGGAGTGATTCCCGCCATTTTATAGACCGGTTGCAGCTCCGCCCGGTACTCGAAGATCGATTGTTGCGCGATGCCCATTCCCGGGTACGACCAGATGAATTCCTCGACACCAGCGGGCAACGGCTGAATTCCACTGATGTACACGGGTGGCTTCCGGCAATCGCGAGCGCGCTCCGCGGTCGTGACGATGACACACGCGGCGCCGTCGTTTATGAGGCAATAGTCGAGCAGATGCAGCGGCTCGCATACGAAGCGCGAGCGCTGATACTCTTCGACCCCGAAAGGCTCGCGCATGATCGCGAGTGGATTCATCGAGGCATGCTTGCGAAACACGATCGGCACCGCCGCGAGCGCGCGATCATCGGCGCCGTATCGCTCGAAATAGCGCCGCGCGACCAAGGCGGCGCCGGCGCCAGGCGAGGTCATGCCGAACACCGGATCCTCGCCGTGTCCACCGCCGGCTTCCCGACCACCCTCGCGGTCGCCTCCGCCGCCCATCATCGGTCGTCGCATCCCGGAGAAACTCACCGACGCAAGACAAGCGAACGCGTCAGCGAGGCCAGCATTCACCATCATCGCAGCCCACTGGATGCAACTTCCCGTGAAGCGTCCGTGCGCCCATGTCTGGTTGTACGCGCGCAGATTGAGTCCCAGGACCTGCGCGAGGGTGTCGGCATCTGCCCCGATGGGTGAGCCGAAACTCACAATCAGTCCGTCGAGTTGCTCGCGAGTAAGCCCAGCGTCATCGAGTGCGCCCACGATCGCATCGGCGGCGAGATCGATAGCGCTGCGCATCAGCTTGCGGCCGTAAGCCGACTCACCGACGCCTACGATCGCGGAACGATCCTTCAAATCGAAATTCGCCATGATCAAGTGTGAATGGGCGCTGCGTATCCTTTCATGCCATTGGCGGCTGTCGGTTCTCGACTCAATTCCGCGATCGAAGCGCTGGCCGTCTTCAGAGCGGAGATATGCTTGGAGAGGTTTTCTCGCATGCGAGCCATCGGTCCCGCTATGGCAATTCCGTACACCTCCGAGTTGAGGCGCAGACCCGCCGCCACGGCTGTCACGTCTGCCACATTCTCCCCGACGGTCATAGAAAAGCCGCGCCGGCGGCTCCGTTCGAGGTCGGCGATCAGCTTTTGCCGATTGGTGATCGTCGCTTTGGTCACCTGTTTCAACGGCAAGTTCTTCAGCAGTTCGGCCAAATCTGCTGGTTCCAACATCCCGAGCAATACCTTGCCGATCGAACTCGAGTGCAGCGGCTTTAGATCGCCCGCCCTCGCGCTGTAGCGGATCGTTTGCGGTCCTTCCAAAACCTCGAGATAGATTACCCGATTACCCTGACGCTTCCCCAGAATCACCGTTTCGCGTGTCTCATCTCGCAGATCGGTAAGGACCGGCTCCAAAAGATCGATCCAAGGTTCTCGTCCCGCAATCGTCCGAGCGACTTCAAACAGCCGGTGCGTTGGGTAGAGGCGCTTCGGCTCGACGAGGTACAGATAGCCGCGCGCCTTGAGCGCGCGGATCAGATTGAAGCAGCTGGAGGCAGGCGCGCCTAGCGCGCGCGATATCTGAGACAACGAGAGCGGAGTTTGTGCCCTGGCAAAGGCTTCGAACAGCTCCATCGTGCGCCCAGCGCTTTTCACATCCATGAAAGGAACTTCTATAACTTGAAAGAGCTCGTTTCAATTACGTAAACTCCAGAAGGTTCTGCCGATTCAGGAGAACTGGAGATGCCCGCCAAGCATGAGCTTCAGGGATCTGCGCCAGTCGCCGGTCTCGACCACCTCCAATATGTCGAGGCCGACGGCGTCGGATTGCTAACGATTAACCGTCCAGCGGTTCACAACGCGATCGGCCTCACGACGATGCCGGAGTTGGCACGCGTCCTGGATCGTCTGGAAAGCTCGACGCTCTCGGTGCTGGTTCTAACTGGCGCCGGCGACAAGACATTCGTTTCGGGCGGTGATCTCAAGGAGCTTGAACAACTGACCACGCATCAGGCCGCGGCCTCGATGTCGCGCCAGATGCAGCGGCTGATGGCGCGCCTGAGCGATCTGCCGATGCCTGTGATCGGTGCAATAAATGGCGACAGTTTCGGCGGTGGATGCGAAGTAGCATTGGCTTGCGATATTCGTATCGCCGGCAGCCGCGCTCGTTTCGCTTTCAAGCAGGTCACGATTGGTATAACGCCGGCATGGGGCGGGCGCTCTCGCCTCGTCGAATTGGTCGGGCGCTCGGTCGCGCTTCGACTCATGGTCACCGGCGAAGTTATTGATGCGTCCGAGGCGATGCGTATCGGGCTAGTCGATCAAGTAGTCGACCCAGTGGCGGTGCTCGATTCCGCAATGGAGCTGGCACGGCAGATAGCGGCGAATCCGAATGAGGCGGTGCGCGCGATCAAGCATCAGGTGAAGAACGGACGCGGACTTGTCGGCGAAGGCGCGATCGAATTCGAGGCGGACAGTTTTGCGCATACGTGGGTATCGGATGACCATTTGAAAGCGGTCGCAGCATGGAAGCAGCGCCGCTGAGCGCGACGCGAGACCGCAGAATCGAACGCCTGAAGTCGCAGCGGAGTTTCAAAACCCGATGGCAAATCTACCGAGAAGCGACATTTTGCAACAGTCCCAAACAACGAAGAACGGCGGCAATACTCACGACTCAGAACGGCGATGGCGCGAACGCGTTGCGAAGCTAAAGCTAGCGCCCGCGAAGACCTCGTCGGGAATCGAACTCGCTCCACTCTACACCGAAAACGATCCGCACGGCGAACTCGGCATGCCGGGCGAGTACCCGTTCACGCGCGGTGTCCAACCGACCATGTATCGCGGAAGGCTCTGGACAATGCGCCAGTACAGCGGCTTCGGAACCGCATCCGAAACCAACCAGCGCTACCGATGGCTGCTCGAGCAGGGCCAGACCGGAATTTCCGTCGCGCTCGATCTGCCGACCCAGCTTGGGATGGACTCCGATGATCCGATGGCAGTCGATGATGTCGGGCGCGTCGGCGTTGCGATCGACACGCTGGCCGACATGGAGGAGCTTTTCGCCGGCATTCCGCTCGAGCAGGTGAGCGCATCGTTCACGATCAATTCCACCGCGTCGATCCTGCTTGCGATGTACCTGGCCGTTGCTGAGAAACAGGGCGTCTCGCCGGAGAAGATCGCGGGAACGATTCAGAACGACATTCTCAAGGAATACGTATCGCGCGGGACCTGGATCTTCCCGCCGGCGCCGGCCTTGCGATTGATCGTGGACACGATCGAGCATTGCGTCACGCACGCGCCGCGCTTCAACGCGATCAGTATCGCGGGCGCGCATTTCCGCGATGCCGGCGCGACGGCAGTTCAGGAGCTCGCTTTCACTTTGGCCGATGCGATCGCATACGTGCAGGCCTGTGTCGATCGCGGACTGAACGTCGATCAATTCGGCCGCCTGCTAAGCTTCTACTTCTACACGCACAACGATCTGTTCGAGGAAGTCGCGAAGTACCGGGCCGGCCGCAGATTGTGGGCGCGGATTATGAAACAGCGCTTCGGCGCAAATGACCACAATGCGCAGATGTTCCGCTTCGGGGTCGTATGCGGCGGCAGCACGCTCACCGCCCAGCAGCCTTTCAACAATGTGGTCCGCGTCGCCTACCAGTTGCTCGCCTCGGTGCTCGGCGGTGTGCAGTCGGTATTTACCGCGGCATGGGACGAGCCATTCGCGATCCCGACCGAGCAGAGCGCCGAACTGGCACTGCGCACCCAGCAAGTGCTCGCGTACGAGACCAACGTTGCGAGCGTGGTCGATCCGCTCGGCGGCTCCTATTTTATCGAGGCGCTGACGGACAAGGTGGAAGCCGAAGTCCGCGCGATAATCGATCGTATCGAAGCGATGGGCGGGATGGTGCCTGCAATCGAGAAGGGGATGATCCAGCGCGAGATCGCAGAGGAAGCGTATCGCCATCAGATGCGTATCGAGAGCGGTGAGCAAATCGTCGTCGGGGTAAACAAGTTCGCCCGCCCGGAGCCCGAGCGTGAACAGTTGCAGCTGTACCAGGCGGATCCGCAGATCGGAGAGCGTCAGCGGCACAAGCTCGCCGAAGTGCGAGGCCGCCGTGATGATGCGCAAGTGAAGAAAGCGCTCGCCCGTGTCGCCGAAGCCGCACGCGGCAATGAAAGCATGATGCCCTCGATCAGCGAAGCCGTTAAAGCCTACGCGAGTATCGGCGAGATTTGCGCCGTGCTCCGCCAGCATTTCGGAACTTACCAGGAGCCGGTCGCGCTCTGATCCGCGGGAGGCGTTTCGATGGATGAACGGCGGATTCGGGTGTTGATCGCAAAACCCGGGCTGGACGGTCACGATCGTGGCGCGAAGGTCGTCGCCTACGCGCTACGCGATGCTGGCATGGAAGTGATATACACCGGGCTGCGTCAGAACGTGGAGCATATTGCCGAAGTTGCACTAGCGGAGGATGTTGACGCGATCGGCCTCAGTATCCTGTCGGGAGCGCATTTGCCGCTAACCCGCCGCCTGAAGGAGGCTCTGGGCGAACGCGCCGACGAGGTCGCGATCCTCGTGGGTGGGACGATAACGCCACCGGAAATTCCCGCGATGCTCGAGGCAGGCGCCAGCGCCGTCTTCCCGACTGGAACCGCGCTGGCAGATGTGGTTGCGGGAGTTCGCGCGGCGGTTGAAAAGAAGAGAGAAGAGATAAGCTGACGATCCGATCACAGGACGATCGTTGAGCTCGTGAAGCGATCGTCAGCCGATGAGACGAACTGGAAATCTGGAGGACCAATGGAAAAAGCAGTAATAGTCGAGGCCGCTCGCTCTCCCATCGGCAAAAAGAACGGGTCTCTTTCCGCAGCACATCCTACCGAATTGCTCGCGCAGTTGCTGGTGGCTGTACTTCAACGCGCCGGCGTTTCGTCCTCCGCCGTCGGACAGGTGATTGGCGGATGTATCAACAAGGTTGGCGCCCAGGCGATGAACGTCACGCGGACAGCGTGGCTTACCGCGGGCTTGCCGGCTGAAGTGGCGTGCTCGACGGTCGATTCGCAATGCGGATCGGGACAACATGCGACGAATCTCGCGGCCAGTCTGATCTCCTCCGGCGCCGAGGATATTGTCGTTGCCTGCGGCGTTGAGAACATGAGCCTGCTTCCCATCGGTTCCGACGCGATCGCGGGCGCGCAGGCGGGCTTTGGGAAACCGATCACTCGGAAATACAGAGAACACTACGAGTTCACGAGTCAGTTCGAGGGCGCGGAGAGAATCGCAACCAAGTACGAAGTCACCCGCCGCGATACCGATGAGTTTGGCCTCGAATCGCAGCTGCGGGCGGCGCGCGCGATCGCGGAGAAGCGCTTCGAGTCACAGGTCGTGCCGGTGCAGGTGCCGGTGCGAGATGGCGACAAGGTCGCCGAGATCCGAACCATCGATCGCGACGAGGTGCCGCGGCAGACCAGTCTGGAAGCGCTTGCCGGACTCAAGCCGGTCGCAAGGCCCGATGGCATCCACACCGCGGGTTCGTCATCGCAGGTCGCCGACGGCGCGGCCGCGGTGTTGCTCATGAGTGAGCCGAAGGCGCGAGAACTTGGCTTACGCCCACGAGCGCGGATCGTCGATACAGTGCTGGTCGGCTGCGATCCGGTCCTGATGCTCGAGGGGCCGATTCCCGCCACGCGAAAGCTGCTCGAGAGAAATCATCTGCAGATCAGCGACATCGACGTCATCGAGATTAATGAAGCGTTCGCCTCGGTGGTACTGAGCTGGGCCCGCGTCCTGCGCCCCGACATGAACAGGGTTAACCCCAACGGCGGCGCGATCGCGCTGGGGCATCCGCTGGGAGCTACTGGGTGCGTGTTGTTGACCAAAGCCCTGAACGAACTCGAGCGCATGTCCGCCAAGCGGGCTCTTGTGACGATGTGCTGTGGCGGAGGACTCGGAACCGGAACGTTGATCGAACGCATATGAGTTAGTGATCAACTTCCCGGTCAAGTCGTTTCACGAGAGGAGTGCATCCACGATGAAAGGCAAGATCGCTTTCATTCCCGAGGGACACAAGATCGATTTCTTCGAGTACGACGTTCCCCAACCCGTGCCCGGCGGTCTTATCGCGCAAGTTACCCAGACCAACATTTGCGGCTCCGAAGTGCATATGTGGAAGGGAGAATTCGGCCGGCGCGGAATCATGCCGGGACACGAGATGGCGGGCAGCATCTATGCTCTCGGGCAGGGCGTCACGAAAGACTGGGCGGGCGTGCCGATCAAGGAAGGCGATCGTATCGCGCCGGTGTACTACACCGTTTGCAATCGATGTGAAAACTGCGTCGACGGCAACCAGGCAGGGTGCCTCAATCGCGTGATGGGCGCGGCGCATCCGGACAAGCCGCCGCACTTCACCGCGACTTTTGCGACCCACTATTTCGTAAAACCGGACCAGCACTTTTATCGAATCCCGGACAATGTGCCGGATCTGATCGCTGCTTCGGCCAACTGTGCGATGTCACAGGTTTTCTGGGCGCTCGATCGTGGGCGGCTCACCTACGGGGAAAAGCTGTTGGTGCTGGGCGCGGGCGGGCTGGGGCTTCACGCGATGGCGATCGCCAAGGCGCGCGGCGCAACGGTGATCGCAATCGACGGCGTCGATCTGAGACTGGCGCAGGCGAAGCGCTTTGGCGCCGACGAGGTGATCGATCTGCGGCAAGATCGGGACCCGAAGGCTCGCCAGGTTAGGGTGCGGGAGCTGACGGGAGGAAAAGGCCCCGATGTCGTGCTCGAGGTCGCGGGCATTCCCGAAGCCTTTATCGATTCGGTGAACCTGGTTCGTAATGGCGGCCGCGTCCTCGAACTCGGCAATATCTCAGGTGGATTGACGGCGCCGATAGCGCCCTCGATGGTGACGTTCAAATCGATCGAGATTCACGGTATCGCCACGTATCCTCCGCATTACCTGAAGAAGTCGCTGGATTTCCTTTCGGCACATATCAATCGATATCCGTATCTCGAGTTGTGCGACGCCAAGTTTCCGCTGTCGCGAGCAGCGGAAGCGCTCGACAAAAGCGAGCGCAGGGAAGTCACGCGGGCCGCGTTGTTTCCCGCGCAATAGGGCCGGTTTAATCGCAGGGGGACGAGTTCAGAATCCGGGGCGCGCGGTGCGCGCCGGAACGTCCGGGGTGGAGCGACAACAATGCGCAGACTTGAAAACAAAGTAGCAGTGATAACCGGAGCGGCAAGCGGGATGGGGCGCGCAACCGCGATCCGATTCTCGCAAGAGGGAGCATCGGTGGTCGTCGCCGATCTCAACGTCGCAGGCGGCGAGTCAGTCGTCCGTGAGTGCCGGGAGAATGGCGGCAACGCGGTGTTTCAGAAGGCGGACGTCAGCGCCGAGGATCAGGTCAAGGCGATGATCGATCGCGCGGTGAAGGAATTCGGCCGGCTGGATATCACGTATAACAACGCGGGTCTGGGCGGTGCGACGGGACCTATCGAAAACATTACGGTCGAGGATTGGGACAAGACTTTTGCGGTCCTGGTGCGCGGCGTTTTCCTCGGCATCAAACACTCGATTCCCATTATGCGTAAGCAGGGTGGCGGCTCGATTATCTCGACCGCGTCGCTGGCCGGCCTTCAAGGCTACGACGGTATTCACGCTTACTCCGGCGCGAAGGCGGCGGTGGTGAACATAACGCGCTCGGCCGCGATCCAACTAGGACCCGACAAGATTCGCGTAAACTGCATCTGCCCGGGCGGAGTCAACACGCCGATTCTCTATGGCACCACACCCGGGGGCGAAAAAATCATGGAGCAGGTGCTGGCCAATATGCAGCCGATCAAGCGCGCGGGCTCTCCGTTAGACATCGCCAACATGGCCCTTTTTCTCGGCTCGGATGAATCCGAATGGATTACGGGCGCGGCGATGGTGGTCGACGGCGGCGCGATCGCGGGCGAATCGATCAGGCTGGCGCAGCAGACAGGTACCAACGCATTGCCGCAAAGCGGCTTCGCAGGCCCATCATTTCTGCGCTAACGCGGGGTTTGCCTTCAAACCTGCACGCGGCCTCCAAAAGCCGACGGCGCCCTCGCAGGGCGCCGTCCACCGGGAGGCTGGCATACTCTCAATGCTGGGAAGTTGGGTCAGCGGAAACTCAGTCCTTTCATCTCCCGAGTCGATAGCCACTCGTCGACGATCTTTTGGAATTCGATCGGCCCGCCGCCATACGTTTCGCCTATAAATCCGGGACCCTTATCGAGGTGGCCTTCATTGTTGTAGTAGCCTGGCGTGCACTCGATCTGAAAGTCGCGAGCCTTCGACGCTGCCCTGCGGACGGTATCGACCCATTCGGCCTCCGCCTCTGGAGTTGGTTCGATGACTCGCGCCTCCGTCCTCTTCGCATGCTGGATCACTTCGGCGATGTGCCGCGCCTGATCCATGAGCATATGGGGAAAGTTCGCCGTCACGGTGTTTTGCGTTATGCCCATGTGGAAGAGATTTGGAAACCCCGCGCTGTAGAAACCATGCAAGGTTTTGAGACCGCCCGACCAATGCTCGGTTAGCGATTTGCCGCCACGGCCATAGACCTCGAAGCCGGCGCGCCGAGTGTAGGCAGTACCGACCTCGAATCCGGTCGCGAAAATGATGCAATCGACTTGATACTCGACGCCGTCGAATACCAGTCCCTTTTCGGTAATGCCCTCCACGCCCTTGCCTCGCGTATCGACCAGCGTGACGTTGGGTCGATTAAATGCTGGTAGGTATTCGTCATTGAAGGTCGGACGTTTGCAGAAGAGCCGATACCACGGTTTCAAGGCCTCGGCGGTTTTCTTGTCCTTCACCAGCGCATCGACGCGCGCACGAATCTGATTCATCTTGCGGAAATCGGCTAGTTCGATCATCAACTGCTCGCGCTCTTCGGGCGTGGCGTTAGGGAGCTTCAGCGCTGCAAACTCGGCGCGAAAGCGGTTGATGTCGGTCCAGCCGTCTTCCACCTGGTCGGCTGCGATTTTGCCGCCATGCGAGAGGTCGACGAAATTGACCGCGGCATTGAAGATATCCATGCGCCGCTTCTGCCATCCGGGAGTCAGCGTTTTGACCCATTCGGGATCGGTGGGCGCATTTAGACGCTCATCGACTGATGAGGGTGTGCGCTGGAAGACGTACAGATGCTGCGCGTATTGCGCGAGGTATGGAATGCATTGAACGGCGGTTGCGCCGGTGCCGATCACGGCAACTCGCTTATCCGATAGCTGGTGCAGATTCCCGGTGGTATCTCCCCCCGTATAGTTGTAGTCCCAGCGACTGGTATGGAAGGTGTGACCCTTGTAGGTATCGATTGCAGGAATGCCCGGCAGCTTGGGCCGATTAAGCGGGCCGCTCGACATTACGACGAAGCGTGCGCGCATTCGATCGCCGCGATTGGTCGTGACGATCCACCGGCTTTCCTCCTCATTCCATCGAATCTCACTGATCTCGGTCTGAAAGCACGCGTCCTTGTACAAATCGAAATGTTTTCCGATGCGGCGCGCATGCTCGAGGATCTCGGGCGCGTACGAGTAGCGCTCCTTCGGCATGTAGCCGGTCTCCTCAAGCAATGGCAGATAGCTGTATGACTCAACATCGCACTGCGCCCCCGGATAGCGGTTCCAGTACCACGTGCCGCCGAAGTCGCCCGCCTTTTCAATGATGCGGATTTTATCCACCTCCGCCTCATGCAACCGCGCGCCCGCGAGCAAGCCGCCGAAGCCGCCGCCAATGATCACAGCATCGACAGAGTCGTTGATCGGTTCGCGCTTGAAGCCGGGATCGACGAATGGATCATCAACGTAGCGGCTGAAGTCACCTTTGGTCTCGATGTATTGCTCGTTGCCATCCGCGCGTAAACGCTTGTCGCGTTCCTCGAGGTAGCGCGCGCGCAACGCCTCGGGATCGAAATCGATGCCGGCAGCCGCTTTCAGGTCCGTCAATTCGCTCATGACGATCTCTCCTCGCTTCGATGCGCCGCTCGTTCGCCAACAGGTGGCAAGCATAGCCGGGCTTTAC
>JASHQJ010000391.1 GCA_030037595.1 Candidatus Binataceae bacterium | reverse complement strand
GGAAGACGGCCAGCGCCTCGCGATCCTGAAGCTCTCGGAGATCTACAAGGTCGAGCGCGTCAAGGAGGCCACCGCCGTCTTCGGCGTTAGCGAGGACAAGCATCCCGGCGCGAAGAACGTTACCTCGATGCCGCCGTGGTGCCTCGCCGGCCGCGTCATCACGTTCGAAGACATCCCGGGCCGTACCTTCCTCGAGTTTCCGCGCGAGCCGCGCCAGACGCGCGCGGCGTTCCGCGAGCTCGGATGGAAGAAAATAGTCGCCTTCCAGACCCGCAACCCCACGCATCGGGCGCACGAGTACATCCAGAAGGCCGCGCTCGAAGTATGCGACGGGCTCTTGATTCATCCGCTCGTCGGCGAGACCAAGGGCGACGACGTGCCCGCCGCGGTCCGGATGGAGACCTACAAGGTGTTGCTCGAGCACTACTATCCGAAGAATCGCGCGATGCTCGCCATCATGCCGGCGCATATGCGCTACGGCGGCCCGCGCGAGGCGATCCTGCATGCGCTGGTGCGCCGCAACTACGGCTGCACACACTTTATCGTCGGCCGCGATCACGCCGGCGTTGGCAACTACTACGGCACCTACGATGCGCAGAAAATCTTCGACCGCTTCGCGCCCGGCGAGATGGGCATCACGCCGCTCACCTTCGAGAACACCTTCTGGTGCCGCAAGTGCATGTCGATGGCGTCGTACAAGACCTGCCCGCACGCCGACGACGACCGGCTGCTGCTCTCCGGCACCAAGGTGCGCGAGATGCTGCGCGCAGGACAGCCGCCGCCGCCGGAGTTCACGCGGCCAGAGCTCGCCGCGATTCTCGTCCGCGCGATGAAAGAATCGAACTAATCTTCTCTCTTCAACGAAAGCGGCGCGCCCGAGATTCCTGGCGCGCCGGTTTTTTTTCCGGCTATCTCGGCAGATAGATATTGGCGCCACGCGCTGCGTTCCGATCGAATGTGGCGCTGAAGTCGCATCCGAAGCGCGCGTTGACTCGCCAATCAAACGGTCGGAGAAGTCCGCGCCCGCGCGGAACTCCACGATGACCGAGCGCACCTGGTCCTCATCCTCCATCAGCAATTCCTTCGCGCTCAACAATGCATCAAGCAACTGTGCGATGCGCTCGCGATCGTACCAATACGCGCTCTGAAGGACCCAAACCATCTCGCATAGGACGATGTGATTAACGAAGCCTGGGCTTTCCCGCGTGCAGCGTGAGGCGATGAAGCTTCGCGCGATCCTCGCCTGCGCAGGGTCGTCGTTTGTGAGATATCGAATCAGGACGTTGGTATCGAGACCGATCAACGCCGCGATGCGCGCGCTCCGTCACCGCCTGAGCGATCGCTGCGTTGATCTCGTCGATGGTCAATCGTCGCGCAGCCGGGGCAAGAAATTCGAACAGTTGGCGCACGGAGCCCTTCCTTTGGCCGGACTGAAGGACTATTCGACCGTCGGCGGAAACCCGTTACTCGAGGCGATCGCCCGGTTTAAGCTTGAACCGGTTTCGAATTTCTCGCGGAATTGTCGTCTGATCTTTGCTGGTCAGTTTCGAGCAAAGCAATGTTTGCTGTCGAGCCACGCTTCCTTAGCTAGGGTAAGGAAAGCATCAACTTCACTGATCGAGCTTTGAGCCGCGGCTCGGTGAAAGGAGTTAGTTCGCTTGGGCGGTCCAGGTGCCGCGCTCGCCGCTTGGCGTCGATTCGAACTTGCCTTGCAGCGTGTCGCTATTGCGCGCGCCTTCGAAGTAGTAGGTCTCGGTTCCGTAGGGAACCTGGAATTGCAGATGATTACCGCGGACGAAGCCTTCGATCGGCGTGAGTCCGAAGCCCGACTTGTGAATCAGCAACTCGCCGTGGAGGAATCCGTTCGGCTGCGGGCGAAGCCTAAGCTCGAGCTTCGGGCTGCCACCGCCCGGTAGTCCCTCGATCGTGCCGCTCGCAACCGTCGGCCCGATCATGCCGTCGGGCGACCCGCCTCCTCCGCTATAGCCGCCGCTTCCGCTCCCGTATCCACCGCCATAACTGCCGCCGCCTCCACCGCCGCCATAACCTCCGCCACCGCCGCTGATTGCGCTGCCACCGCCCGGGTATGTCGCGTAGGGTCCCGACGCATCGGCGATGACGGTGAACTTCTTTTCACCGAAATACTGGCCGTTCAGGTAAAACATCACACTGTAGGTGCCGGGCAGGAATGCGCCGCCGCGCGAATTGCCGACGCGACCGCTGAACGTCACGGTCTTCTGGTTGGGCGAGACCGACTGAAAATCGTTGACGCTGCCGAGCGTGCTGCCATCGGGCGCCGTGTACGCTGCATCGACGCGGTATTGATTCGATTCGAGCTTGTAGAGCTGGTTATCGAAACTCACCTGCCAACCGACGAACAGTACCTTGGAGACATCGAAGGAATTGGTCGGGCCTGAGAGCGCAGTCCCTGTCTTGGTGGTGTTGAGGAACGAGATGTTACGCAGGGCGAGCGGTTTTCGCCGGCGCTCCTCGATCATCGCGAGCTTGCGCGCTTCTTCATCACGCTTCGCCTCTGCGGCCTTGGTCTCCGCCTCGACCTCAGCCTCGGCGGCTGCGACCTTGGCCTTGGCGCTCGTATCCTGCTCGACGATGAAGTCCTCGGCCGCAAGTGGCTGATTGTCGGCGTAGAGCTCAACCTTGTAGCGGCCCGGCGGCTTGTCGGTCATCGACGGCATCAGCGTCACACTGCTGAAGTCCGCGGTCTTTTCATTGGGACCGACGAAAACGCTCTGGGCCGAGGACGCGATCTGCACGCCGTTGGGATCGAAGAATTTCGCTTCGACTTTTTCGTCGCGGCCTTCGAGTCCGGCGAGACTGTTGTTGAAGGTGGCGCTCCATTTCAGGTAGCGCGCATTGCTGATGTCTGTATCTTTGAATGTCGCCGCGGGCGGACTTATCGCGGTGCCCTCGCGCGTCGAGAGCGCGAGGGTCATCTGCTGGAACTCGAGTGGATGCTCGCGCGCGGCGTTGACGAGCTCTTCGTGTTTCCAGGGCAAGCTGTCGATGAGCGGCTTAAGGCCAAGCTCCTGCTGCAGCTCGGGATTTGAGTAGATATAGGTCGCGCCGAAGGCGATTCCCGCGAGCATCAACGAGAACACAATCAGAGCTACCGCGCGGCGGCCGGCGCTTCGGGGCTTGTACGGCTTTACGTAGTAGTTGGTGTCCTCTGGAATCTCGTCCTGGAAGGAAAGACCGCCGGTTCCTCCGGTCGAACTAACCTGCGCGGCGCCCGCGGCTTCGAGCCCGCGGCCGTACAGCATCATGTCGCGAAAATCCTGGATCGTCGCCGGCCGGCGATTCATGTCGTAGGCAAGCGCCGCGTCGATCGCGCCCGCGAGGTTCGCCGAGACATTCGGCAGCAGCTCGCGCACCTTGGGAAAGCTGAACGGCGGGAACTTCTCCGGGTCGCGCCCCGTGAGTACGAAGTGCAGCGTCGCGCCGAGCGAGTAGATGTCGCTGCGCGGATCGACCTGGCCCTGGTACTGCTCGGGTGGCGCGAAGCCGAGTGTGCCGATCATGGTGCCCTTGCGGGCCGCCTTGAAGAGCCGCGCGATACCGAAGTCGATCAGCACGACGCGCCCCTTGGGCGTCAGCATCACGTTCGACGGCTTCATGTCGCGGTAGATGATTGGCGGGATAAGGCCGTGCAGGTAGCCGAGCACGTCGCAGAGCTGCCGCGCGATATCAATCACCAGGCCCTCGGGCAGCGGACCGCCGCGCGCGGCGATCTCGGCCTCGAGGTCGCGGCCTTCGACGTACTCCATCACCAGGTAGTGGCGATTCTGATCGTCGAAGCGGTCGGTGATCGCGGGGATTGCCTGATGCTTGAGCTGCGCGAGCGTGTCGGCCTCGCGCGCGAAATATTCGTTAGCCTCGATCCGCTGCGCCTGGTCGATAAAGTGATCGACCATCTCCTTGATCGCGCACGGGCGATTAGCGAGGCGCTGGTCGCGCGCCAGATAGACCATGCCCATGCCGCCGCCGCCCAAGAGCCGCTCGATATGGTAGCGGTTCTGCAGAACGGTTCCGGACTCGAGCGGCCCGGAAGTGGCTGGCGATGTCTTCGTATCAGCCATTGCGATCAGCTTGCATACACAACGATCACGGAGACGTTGTCGGTGCCTCCGCCAGCATTTGCGGCGACCACCAGCTCGCGCGCGGCGTCATAGGGATCAGTGTGTCGCGAAAGAATTTTCGCTATCGAGGCGTCATCGACATGCGCGGTAAGGCCATCGCTGCAGAGCAGCAGCCGATCTCCGCGCTTGAGCTTGACTGGTATCGCTTCAGCCCCGGCAGGCCCGGTTGCGCGCGCGCCGAGCGAGCGCGTGATCACGTTCTTATGCTCGTGAGTGCGAGCTTCGTCGGCAGTGATTTGTCCGATATCGACCAGCCGCTGCACGAGGGAATGATCCTTGGTCACCTGGCGAAGCGTGGCGCCTTCCATAAAGTATGCCCGGCTGTCACCGACCCATGCCACCGCGGCTTGAGGCGGGACGATCAGAGCGCCGACCGCGGTTGAACCCATCCCGCGCGACTCCTGATGACCCGCAACGTAATCCAATATCTTTTGGTTAGCCTCTTCCAGAGCGGCCGTCAGCAGCGCTCCGGGATCCTTGTCCTCCGTTCCCTCAAACCCCTTTTCAACATAATCGCGGATCGTTTGTACGGCAATTGCAGAAGCGACTTCGCCCGCTTCCGCACCGCCCATCCCGTCGGCAACGACATAGAGGCCGCTCTGCGCCGACTTGATCAAGGAATCGCGCACGTACTCGACCGCCATCAACGAGTCCTCGTTGTGCTCGCGGATCATGCCGACGTCGGTCAGTGCCGCGGCGCGGAGCCGCACGGCGTTCAGCAGACGAATCAATTCGTCCTTGAACTTGTCGATTGTCGGCCAGCGCTCCGTGGCGTCGAACACCAGCGCGCGGCGAATCACCTGCTCGAGTTCGGGATGCACAATGTGCGGCGGGTAGAAGCGGATCGCGCCGGCTTCTTCGCGCCAACTTTCGCTCGGAATCCGTTCATTGGTCAGCCAGGTGTAGAGCAGAGCCGCGGCCGAGAAGAGGTCGGCGCGTTTATCGGTTTTCTTGCCGCGATAGATTTCGGGCGCGGTGTAGCCGTCGTTGAAAATCGGCTCCGACTGCAACTCGTTGTCGTTGCTGACGTAGTCGAGCCCGGTCATCTTGATTCGGCCGTCGCGCGCCAGCGCCACCGACTCTGGGCAGATATCGTTGAGACGCAGTCCGCGGCGATGCACGAACGATATTGCCTGGCAGACCTGGATCGTCGCGCTGATCGCTTCCGGCTCGCTCATCGCCTTGCCCGCGCCATGTACCGGCTTCAGTTCCTCGTCGGCGTACACGAGATAGACGCGGCTATCTTCGGCGAAGCCCTCGAGCGCACGCTGGAAGGCGGGATGCGTCAGCGTCATCGAGAGCGCAAGCACGCGGCCGAAAACCTCGCCTAAGTCCTCGGGCTCCGGCAGCGGCTCTTCGAGCGGCGCCTCCTCCGCTTTTTCTTCGGTCGGTTCGCGGTCAATTGCGGTCGCGTCCGTTAGAGCGACAAGCCCCTCGGCCGCGCTGGCCTCGGTCGATTGCGGCTCGGACGATGTTTCTTGGATGCTCTCCGCGGGCGAATGTTCCGTGGATGCCGGCGAATTGCCGTCGGGGCTCGTGCCGTTGGCGGTCTTGAGGGGTTCGGCGGCGGGAATCGGCTTCAGTTCCGCGGTCTTGGCGCTGGGTCCGTTCGGATCGTAAGCGGCTGGCGGTTCCGGCCTGGCTCGAGATTCTGCCCCGGCCTCCTCTTCCTTTTCTTCGGGTTCGGGGCCGAAGCGTTCGCGGAGCAAGAGCGACTCGGTCTTGCCGTCCCGCTCGCGCCGCACGCGATAACGATTCTCAATCGAAGTCTGTCCAGCCAGCTCGATGATTTCGAAACCATGCGCGAGCTTGGTGCCCGCGGCGAGCGGCGATGGACGCGTAGGAGGTGGCGGCGCGGCAGCGGCTGCCGTTAGCCCCTGGCCGCATCGATCACAAAATTTCGTCCCTTCGGGTGCCTGCTGGCCGCATTCAGGGCAGCTGATCATCCACCGCTAGCCTCGTCGAAACTGTAGTATAGCACTGCCGATAACCACCTGGTCGCGATCTTTAAGCTTGTAAAGCTGATCGCGCCCGAGGCGTCCGCGGCCGGCGATAAACGTGCCGTTGAGACTGCCGAGATCGCGGATGAAATAATCTGTCCCGCGCTTGATGATCTCCGCATGGCGGCGCGAGACGCGCTCAGCGGATTGCTTCAGCGGCGCGAGATCGATATCGAGCGCGGCTGGATCGT
>JASHQJ010000390.1 GCA_030037595.1 Candidatus Binataceae bacterium | reverse complement strand
GCCGTGAACTCGATGCTGTACAAAAGGCCGCTCGGTCCCGGCTGCAGCGGCTCGTTGTTGGTCCGCACGTAAACGGTCGTGCCGCTCCAGAAAGCATTCGGGCAGAGCGGGAATCCTGTAGGCTGCTTGTCCTGGGTCACGCCCGTGATCTTGAGAGTGTAAGCACGAGCCTGATCGTTCACACCGAAGATGTACTCGGGGAAGAACATCACAGGCAAAAGCGCCGTCAGATTCGGGTTGCTGACGAATGCATTGCCGCAACTGATCGTCGCCTGGAACTCGTACGCGCCGATATCGCAGTTTCCGTTGGGCCCGTCGACAGGGTCAGGCCGCGGCTCGCCGCGCTGGTCGCACGTGAGCTGGTTTGATGCCGTCAGAGAGGGCGGATTTGAACAGGGATTCAAAGTGCCCGCAGGAAACGTGCATGAAGCATGTGGAATCTTGTCGATCGCTACGCTGCTACTGCCGAGCGCGATGGTATCGGTCGGCCCACCGTTGTTCTGCAGTGGTCCAAGGGCGAGGTCGCTGTCGGAGACGACTTTACTGGTACCTGGAGGATTGGTGAATTTGCACGAGCTGTCGTCGCTCAGGTTGTAGCCATTGTCAACGATTCCTCCTGTACAGTTACCGCCATTAGCTTGCCCGGCGAGAATGGTACCTTTCAGGTTAGCTGTCCCGCCATTGAAGCTTCCTAGGTCCGCGCCTGCGGCCGCGATATTGGCATCGAAAGTGTCGTTGACCAATGTGACGGTGCCGTTGTTATTTATTCCGCCTCCTCCAATTGTGCCTGAGGCGTTATTCGCGACAAATGTAGAGTTAATGATCGTCGCGCTCAGGCCCTCGTCAATAGAAATGCCCGCACCACCGGCTGCGTTGGAGGCGGTAGTAGTGTTCTCATCGAAAGTGCTGCCACTTACCGTCATCGTGCCACTAAAGTCGTTAATCGCGCCGCCATTTCCGGTAGCACTGTTTTGCAGGAAAGTTCCGTTAAACACGCTGGTTGTTCCTTCGTTGTAGATAGCACCCCCAGCAAAAGCTACGTTTCCGCCGAGTCGAAATTGCGCCCAACAAAAACTTAATGGCAAGAGAGCGATTACAGATTGTAGACGGTCGTTAGAGGTCAGTTGCTTCTAGAGACGCCAAGAGCGCTTGACGCCTCAAATCAGAGGGTTAACGAGAATGCGCCAGTTGTTATTGCCGTTTCCGAATTCCACATCGAAATCTTCGTAGCAATGGTCACAGAGCAGCATTGGTCGCTCGGAACGCTGAGGAAGCTGCATTCACGACTCAACCGCCCCAGCGACTCGCTTACGTGCCAGGCGCACAATTCAGCCCTGGACGTAAACTTCGATCCAGCGCCCGCGACCGTTCAGCTTCACCGCTGCGAATATGTCTCGCCATGTCGCGCGTCTCGCTGCCGTCTTCGAGCCACTGTCATTGCGCGAAAACTCGACTTTGCCGGAAGGTTCATTCGGCAGATTGAACTATGCGACCGCCACGCCGAAATCATCGCAGTGAGGGAGCGAGAGCGTGGGCTTCAGATTGACGACCGGCGGCGGGGGTGGTGTTGAAGCCACGATGTGTGCGAAATCCCAGAGGCAACCAAGGGTCGGAATGGGGAGTGGCCTAGTTCGATTTATGGCGTCGGTGTCGGGTATTTGGCGCGAGCAACCAAGGTACCGAGCCATCTGAACATATCGTCGTCGCCACAAATCAGATCAATCCAATGCTGGTGGCAGAGAGAAGGCGTGTGGTCCTTGTGGTGCTCCCCAAAACCTAACGCAATTTTCCTGACCTCACCGCTTCTGTTGCACCAGTCGATCTCGCAACTCATCACCAATGCCTAGCAAATTGGCATCGGTGGGAGCGAGCGCGGCTGCTCGGCATGCTTTCATGTTTCAGCATCGAGACGTGAAGTGTGCCTAATTTCAAATCCCCTTCGGCCAATTCTCGCACGCGCGCAATTCCCGTGAACATTGGAAATACGCTGTCCACGGATTCGGCGGGTATGGGGTACCTTCCTCGCGGAGCACTTCATACGCAGTGTCGTAGATTCGGGCGCATCGGTCGCAGTCGCGAATGTGCTCGATGGCTGCGATCATGTTCTGGATCGCTGCGTGCATGGCGAGCGTTCATGGCCGGTCGAATGCGAACCTCAACTATTCTGCCAGTGTCGCTTTCTTAGATGCATGAGCGAACTTGCTCTGAATTCATCACTCAACGCCGCCATCGAAAGGAAATTAGGCTTACCGCAACCACACAGAACCCGATTCATAACCACTAATCTCGGTCGAAAGTACCCGCAGCTATCAGGCCGATGTTCAGCAGGAGTATAGCAATCAGAAGCGCGAGCCCAGCTACGTGGCGAGCGTTCATGCGGCCGCGATCGTATCAAATGGCGGCGTTTGGTAGTGTCCTGATTTGCAGACTACTTCAAGGACCGATTCAAAAAGACCGTGGCGCTTCCCGATCAGCCGAAAGGCAGCGTCGACAGGGGTCATCTTTGATTAGCAGCAGGACACTACTCCGGGAAGAAATCGAGCTTGTCTGGAATATCGATCGCAGTGAATTGGTAGACAACATCTATCGCTATCAGAACGGAACTTTGGTGCTCAGACCCCACCATCACGACCTCCCCGGTTGGCCACCGGGCGAAGCAAGGAAATCCACGCCTATCCTGCGTGACTGCTTCGACCGGGGCGGATGGTTCTACGGTGCATTCGAGGGCGGAGAACTGGTCGGAGTCGTCGTCCTCGATAACAAGCGCATCGGCAAGTGCAAGGATCAGCTCCAACTCAAGTTCCTTCACGTGAGCAGGTCATACCGACAGAAGGGCTTGGGCACGCGGCTGTTCGAACTAGCCAAGGCTATGGCACGCGGGAGAGGAGCCAAACGTCTGTACATATCGGCATCTCCTTCTGAAAACACTGTAAACTTCTACCTACGGTTAGGTTGTGCAGTTGCTGCAGAGCCTGACCAAGAGCTATTCGACCTTGAACCCGAAGATATTCACCTAGAATGTCATGCGTGACGCGCGTTTTCCGATTTGGGACACTACCCGACGTTTCAGCCCTTGAGGCACTGGCCCCGGTGTGGGGTTGTTGTTTTAACAGCCAGTATCCGAGCAGATTCGCTTCAGCAAGCAGAATCTGCCGGTGGCGGTAAGACATGGAAAGACGGTTAGAACCGGAAGAACGGCAGGAGTTCCGAGAGTGGGATCGCGGCATCCGGCCGCTGCTGCACATCGTAGCCCGCATCAAGCACGATTGTTATCGCCTGGGCAAGGCACCGACACCGATGGATTTCGTTTAAGCAGCGCGCGACCCGCAACCAGATTCTCGTAACGTCGTCGCCGCCAGTATCGTGCAGACACCAGCCCGGCTTTCCGACAGCGAGCGCCACGTCCAGAGTCTGATGTGAACCTCGCCATCGGAGCCAAGATTAGCACTCGCCATTTAGATATGCGGTCGCAGACCGCACGGCGCGCACCCTTGGTCTGTCTAAACTCTCAATTGCCTCCGGGCAACGAACAGGTGTCAAAATGAAAAGGCATCGAATGATTGTCCCTTCTCCCGTCGTGTTTGATTGACCATAGAAAAAGAGTCGTGTGCTTTGAGAAGCAAGTTGCGTTGGCCCTGCAAACACTAATTCGACATCCGTTCGGCCATAAGCTCGGCGATCATCACGGTACTGAGATGAGTATTGGCACGGACGATTTCCGGCATGATCGAGCAATCGATAACCCGTAGACCCATGACGCCGATTACGCGGCAATCCAGATCAACCACGGAGCGCGGCTCCAATGCTGGACCCATGCGGCAGCTTCCCGCGGCGTGCTGCGAATCATAACAGTTATTAAGCATCCACTTGTCAAGCTCGTGCTCGTCTTTGGGCGGCTGTACGGCCTTAGAGGCTGCCAGCGGATTGGCAAATCCGACCCAGTCCGCGACCTTGCCGATAGCTGCATGGTGCTCGAACTCGGACAATCGACGCATGCCGTCGCGCATTCGCACACGGTCCCGCTCGTCGCTCAGCATCATGAAGCGGACATCCGGATCGATCTCAGGCGAGCGCGACAATAGGCGTAGTCTGCCGCGCGAGTAGGTCTGATACGCAGTCATCCAGATAATGCCGTAACCGAGGGTCTGGTCGCTGTATCCGACCAGATTCATCGCGATAAGAAACATGTCGTTCTCACCACTACCGGAGAGGCCAGAACTATAGCGGACGACGCAGTTGGTGTGGCGGGCATTGGGATTAGGTGCTCGCGCTTCAGGCTTGAGGCCCATGATCATGGCTATCATCGGGTGATCGATGAGATCGTGGCCAACCGGACGATCGGCGATCACGCGGATGCCGAGCGCGCGCAGGTCGTCGGCCGGACCCACGCCAGAGCGCATGAGAATCGCGGGTGAGTGAATCGCGCCCGCACTCAGGATGATCTCGCCTCCCTCGATGCGCTCCCAGCCGTTACGCGTGTGAACTCTGACCGCGATCGCACGTCTGTCGTCGAATTCGATGCTGTCGACGAGCGATTCCCCAATAATCGTCAGGTTGTCACGCCCGCGCGCCGTTTCTAAATAGGCGTCATTGGTCGAAATGCGCGTGTCAGAACGGCGATTCATCGCGTAGGGCGAGACGCCCGTTCCGCTCGGTGCGTTGTGATCCGGGCACCACCCGTAGCCGAGGTCAAGACATACGTCGCGCAACGCGCGATCAACGTGACCCCAGTTCTCCTGAGGTGCACGCCAGACGGGGATTGGACCTGCGCTGCCATGATACGGTTCCGAGCCAAAATCGAGATCGCTTTCGAGCTTGATAAAATACGGTAGCACGTCATTCGCAGACCATCCGGTGCATCCGTTGCGCTCCCAGATGTCGAAGTCATCGAGCAGACCACGAATCGCGATCTGGCCGTTGATTGCCGAGCTGCCGCCGACACCACGTCCACGCCAGTACGGTATCGGCTCCTGCACTTCTGTACGGCGCGCCTTGAGCGCACCCCACGAGTAGCGCTGGAGATGCTCGGGCGCGAGAATCAAGCCAGCCGGGTTTGCGATTCGCATCTCGAGCGGAGCATCGGCCGACCGGTAGTCGGGACCGGCCTCTAGCAGCAGCACGTTGCACGCCGGACATTCCGACAAGCGAGCAGCGAGCACAGCACCGGCAGATCCGGCGCCAACGATAATGTAATCGTATGCCATGCGATCCATTCTTTTGGGACCTCTGACGCGCAAACATTCTTAACTAAACTCTCAAAATTGTTTCAAAAAGTTGGTCGCAACGCATCGTTTGCTATTCTGAGGGCTGCAGTGGGGCTAGGGGGCCGGGTGTCACGGCGGGCCTCCAAGGCTGTGAGGACTTTTGTGGGGACCCTCAGCAGATATCCATATCGTGGGGTAGCATTCGACGGTCCCCGACCACGCCTCGTCTCTCGTTTTTCCGGAACGTTCATCCCCCCGAGCTCGTGCGACCCTGGCGCGGGACTTCGTAACGCGCGCGGTCCAGGAGATGATCAGGCGGCCGTGTACGGTGCCAGGCTGCAAGTGCCGTATTCACGAGCTACTGCCGACGCTCGAAGTCATGCTTGCGACGCGGGAGGACGACATGCGCAACAAGTAGACGAAGCTCGGCAAGGAATACGATGCACCAGACGAAGAGCGGTTGACGTGGCTACCACGTGATGGGGGGGGCAGGCGGATGGAGGCGCAACGAGAAGCGGTGAGCAGCCGAGCAGTCGTTTCGCAAGGCAATCGAAGTTGCGCGTGAGCAGAAAGCTCGAAGATGGAGCTGCGCGCAACAACCAGCCTGGCGCGATTGGTGCGAGACACCAATCGCCGCGACGAAGCGCGCGCGACGCTTGGCGAGATCTAACACTGGTTCACTGAAGGCTTCGAAACCGCCGACCTGAAAGACGCGAGAGCGCTGCTCGAGGAACTCGGTGCCTAGCGCTCAGCAGCCATCCCAAACGATTCTCTTCAGACAATCTAGCTAATTGCGCGGTTTGCGCACCATCGGGAAGAGCGGCGGAGAATCAGAGACCTGAATCGTGCCGGTCAACTCGAAGCCGTGGCGGATATACAGACTTAGATTGCGTGGGTTCGATGACTCGAGATATGCAGCTTTCTTCTCACGATCGCATCGCTCGAGCGCATGCTTCATGAGCTGGGACCCGTAGCCGCGCGCCTGATGAGACGGATCGACACCAATCAGCGGCAGGTACCAGTGAGGTTCTTCGGGATGATAACTCCCCATCTTCTCGAATACTGCGAACCCGGCGTCGAGCCGATCTGCGGGCATATTGTCCTTGATGATGGCCATCAACTTTTCTTCGTTAGGCGCAACCATCGGCGGCAACCAAAGCGCGGCACCGCGATAGCCTTCGACGTAGTAGGCGCTCTGATGCAGAAAGGCGCCACCGCCGAACGCATCTACGAATTCGTTGATGCATGCAAAGTATTGATGCGCCTCGGGGCAGATCCATCGCGCCATCGGATCGGTCACGAAGGCGGCCGCGATAGTCGCTATCAGGGCATTCTTCTGGTCAGTCGATGCGGACTTTACGCCGGTCTCCATCTGAGCCTCCGGTGCTTTTAGAGAGTGCTTAAGTGACTATGGGACAAGCCCGAGTTGCCGCATGAGGCCTTGGGTGTCTGCGAGATTCCATTCTTCCCGAATCTTGCCGTCAACTATCCGATAGATTGAGATACCGCTAAGCGTCAGCTGCTTACCGGTAGGTGGAATACCCATGAATTCACGCTGATGCATCATGCGGCTTGTGTTGCGGCAAACCACCTTGTCTCCTTCCGCAATCAGGTCGTCGATACTAAAGTGCGCATCGGGAAACGCATCGTAAGCAGCCGCTAACCACTGCCGGACGCTTTGCGAAATCGGTTACATCAGGCTGCGCCGGGTCATGGAAGACAAATTTCGGATCAACGAATTCCTCGAGCGACAAACCTTTTTTGTTCAGAAAATCGTAGTATCGAACGATGAGCGCTTTATTGGTTTCCTCTATGGACATCGAGACCGCTCCTTTTTGAACTCCGTTCGAAGCTCCAGATCGATTCCGAAGTCGCGCTTAACGATGGCGGCAAATTCCTTGTCGCTTTTGATTGCGCCAAAGTCAATCCATTGCTCGTCGGACATCGAGGCGCGGTACCGCAACAACCCGAGCGCATCGGGACCCGAAGGATGACGCAGGATGCCGCTCTTGCTCTGCACCACTTCGATAATCTGGTTGCTGTCATTGCCGGTGTCACGAGCTCTTCGCTCATCGCTTCCAATGCAAATTTTGAAGTGGCGATGGCTGATTTTTCAGAACATCGCGCATCCGTAGCGGAGGCTCTCTTGGCGGAAAACCGATCAGGCTGGGCGCGATGTGAAGACGTATTTGGGGGCTGGCTGCTAAAAGGGCTAGGGGTTCACGCGTGCTCTGCGGTTCCCGAGCAAGCCTCGTCTGTCGATTTTCCGGAACGTCTATCCGCTCGAGCAAAGGCGAGTCTCGCTAGGGCATACGTAACTCGTGCGGTGCAGGAGATGATCAGGCGGCCGTGTGCGGCGCCTGGCTGTCGTTGCCGCTGTCACGAGCTACTGACGACGCTCGAGATCATGCTTGCAACGCGAGAGGATGACATGCGCAACAAGCAGACGAAGCTCGGCAAGGAATATGACGCTCCAGACGAAGAGCGGTTGACGTGGCTGCCCGGGGATTGGGGGGGCAGGCGGTTGGCTGCGCAACGAGAAGCGATGAGGGAGTCAGAACTTTGGTTCGAGTTCGATGCTCAAGCTTTGGCGCACAGCCGGAGAGCGGCCGGCTGAGCCGGAGGACGGAAGGGACCAGCGGATCACGGGGCGCCAGACTCACTCAGTTCGGAAACGAGCGTCACGCGCCCGGTCGCGCCGTCGATTTCCAGTAACTGGCCGGTGCGGATGAGGCTGGTCGCGTTGGCGACGCCAACGACCGCCGGGATTCCGAACTCCCGCGCGACCACGGCACCATGGCACATCGGCGCACCCTTCTCCATGACAAGGCCCGCAGCGGTCAGAAACAACGGCGTCCAGCCGGGATCTGTCGAAGGCGCCACCAGGATTTCGCCAGGTTCGATGGTCGCGCCGACAGGATCGAGAACCACCCTCGCCCTGCCCCGGGCCACGCCGGGCGAAGCGCCATTTCCGACAGCGCCCGCGGCGGTCGCGTCCGCGGGACCCGAGATCGAGACGTCCGTGCCGTCGGAAAGAAACACGGCCGGCACGCGCCGCCGCTTCAGCTCCGCCTCGTAGGTTTCCCGCCGCTTCCGCACCAGCTGTCGAGCATCCTCGCGGGCGTCGTCCAAGATCGCTCCGACTTCCCGCAGATCAAGAAAGAAGACATCCGACGGCGTCCCCAGACGACCTTCGGCGGCCAGAGCCTCGCCGATTGGCCAAAGCAGTTCTCGCGCCGCGGCCCAAATGCGGCTCAGATCGTCCTTCCACTGCTCGCGGTAGCCCCATAGCGCCCGCGCACGCCCGATCAGTAAGCGGGCGACCGACCGACGCAATGGTCGGACGCGGCGCAGCACCGCTCGTTCAGTCGCCGCTGCGGCTTCGGCGGCGCGCTGGTGCAGAAGTGCCGGGTCGGCTGTGGAGGCCTCCTGGCGCAGGTAGTTGCGGAGACTACCGAGGACATGGGTCGG
>JASHQJ010000389.1 GCA_030037595.1 Candidatus Binataceae bacterium | reverse complement strand
GGTCACCTCAGAGACTCGAAGGGGGCAACCTTAGATCTCGGCGGCATCGTACCCACCAAAAAGGCCTGCAAAGTCAGGTTCACGGCCACATCGATCAGTGGTACGGCAATCTCGGGCAACTACAAGTACATCGGATGCGGCACGGAGTTACATCACGACAAGGGCGGCACAATCAGTATCGAGCCCACTCCCGCGATGTGATCAGATTTCCCGACCTGAAGATGGCGGCACGGCGCGTACCGTGCCGCCTTTTTTCTCGCTGTTGCACGAGCCTCGACGGCGCGCCAGATTACATGTGCGATGCCCATATACGAGTATCGATGCGACAAATGCCGTCGCACATCCAGCGTGCTCACTACTCGCGTCAGCGAGAAAGTCGAGCCCGTATGCAACCATTGCGGAAGTACCGCGATGCATCGCCTGATGTCGCGTTTTGCTCTGCCGAAGAGCGAAGAGGCGCGACTCGATTCTCTCAGCGACTCCGCAATGTTCACCGGCGTCGATGAAAACGACCCGAAGAGCGTCGCGCGCATGATGCGCCGGATGGGCAAGGAGATGGGCGAGGAGTTCTCGACCCCGGAATTCGACGAAGCGATCGAAGAACTGGAAAGCGGCGGCGGCGAGGATGACTCCGACGGCGGCGCCGGCGGAGATGAGTTGTAAGAACCACCAGTCGCGACCAATCCACAACGTCGGCCGCTTGCGGCTTTTTTCCTATTCTGATTCCAGCGAGCGCGCCAGGTTTCCGCTTGGTCATCCTGAGGCCTGCTCAGCGCAACGAGTCTGCGCGCCAACGGTCCATCCTGAGCCTAGGCTGCCGGAGCGAAGGATCTCGCGCCGCTCCTCCACGCGCAGCCATGGAGAGGGCAATGAAGCTTCCGGAGGATACCCGCTCTACACGTCGTCGCGCGTTCGTTGCGCCCGCCGAAAACCCCGGCGGGCGAGATCCTTCGCTACGCTCAGGATGACGTCTTATCGGGTGCACCGGCGGTCTATCTCGGCCAGCGCGATAGCTTCCTTCACGCGGCTTCGCTGCGCTCCGCGCGTCTCCACTGCAAGAGCCGGAATACGCTTCCGTAGTACGCGATGATATCTGTGAAGGGATCCGTGATAAGCTTCACGAACCAGATCATCGACGAGCGGAAGTCATGCGTGACAGCGAGGTACACAACCCGTCCCATCACCGCAAGCACAGTAAGCCCAAACCATTCCACGGCAATCGTCGGCCACAGCGCAACCATCGTTTCATAGCTCAGCGATCCCGCTTTGACGATGTTTATGATCGGAATCAGAAGATATCCGCCCACAATCAATGTCTTGTTAGGTGTGTTGAAACCCAGCAGCTTCTGTTCCTTGTCGTGACATGGAGGCTCGAGGATCGCGTGGCCGAACTGGCGTACGAATAGCGCGATCAATCCCAAGGTCATCGCATGAGTGAGATTCGTAAAGATGAGAAAGTAGCAATATATGAATGTACTCGAACTAAGTAGGTGGAAGAACTGGTTAATCAAGTTGCTGTGCGACGCTTCGTGATCGTCGTGCTTGCGCTGCATGATCTCGGCGTAGAAGCCCTTAAGCGGCTCCGGAATCCACACGATACTTCCCAACAATTCGCGAATAAGATTCGAGCGCATAACTTTGTCTCTCCCCGGTTGCTCAACTTCGCTTAGCCACCATCCGTCCGCTTTCATCTGCCGCGCCGCAATGACCAGCTTGGTCTCGAGTTCGAGGTAATCCTCCTTATTGAAATCGAGGCTGGTCATGCAGCGGCCCGTCCCCACCCAACTCAGAGTCACGCCCTGCGCGCGCAGATAGTACTGGAGCAGCCAGTTGTAGCGGCCTGGTTCCTTGAACAGCACCGTCCACACAGTCGCCAGATTCATGACGCGCACAGGCAGCGACTCCTCGGCAAACCTCCGATTAGTGGACTGCACCCACGCTTCGCATCGCTGTTTGGCGTCGGCGTACGTCAGCGATGCTGCGGGCTTCACAATCCAGTGCAGGAATTCGTTCATCGCGCCCATCACGACCGGATGAGCGGAGAACGTCCCAATCACGTACGCAATTCGCATCGGATGCGCCGGATCGAAGCGTCGCATGAGCTGCTTTGTGCCACACACCACTCCGATCGGCATTCCGCCGGCGATCGTCTTGCCGTAAACGACCATGTCGGCCTGCACGCCATAGAATTCCTGAGCCCCGCCGGGAGCGAGCCGGAAACCGCTGAATACCTCATCAAAGATCAGCGGGATGGCGCATTCCGTGCAGACCTGGCGAAGCTTTCTTAGCCACTCCGCGTACTCCGAGGTTGATTCATTCGTCTTTCGAACGCTGCTCGTTAGCAGCACCGTATCGCTCGGCGGCGGAGAATTAGGATGAAAGGACTGGATAGGATTGATGAGCACGGCCGCGATCTCAGGCGCGCGCAAGCGGATCAGATTGAGTGAATGCGCATTCATATCCTTAAGATTTAGACAATCTGTTATATCGCGCTCGCTGCCTAGTCCTGGCTGCACGCCGTCCCACCATCCATGATAGGCACCCGAGAACGAGACGATAAACTTGCGGCGGGTGTTGAAACGCGCCATCCTCACCGCGGCCATCACCGCCTCAGTGCCACTCATGTGAAAGGACACTTCATCGAGCTTCGAAATCGATTTGATAATCGCGATATTCTCTGCAACCACCGGATGCAGCGGGCCGAGCACGGGCCCGAGCTCATTAACCTTCTCCAGGCCCTTTTCCATCCACTCCTTGTAGCGATCGAAGCCCGCGACATTCAGGCCGTAGGAGCCGCTGACGTCGATACTCCAATGGCCGTCGAGATCGTGAAGCCGTGGCCCAACCGAGGCAGTAACGACGGTGCAAAGGTTGAACTTCTCGCGCATCACACGCATGAAGGGAAACGGCACGCGATTCGCGTCCGTGAAACGCAGATCGGAGAATCCTTCGCGCACCTGGTCGCCCCATGCGATTGACTTGGGCGACTCAGAGCGAAAGAACGCCGCCAGCCGATCGATTGCCTTTCGCCGAACTTCGACCCAGCGCCCATCCGCGCCGTCAGCGCGGAGGAATTCGTCGTTCGAGTAGTCACGCGATTTGACAAGCCTCGACAAAACTCGCGAGAACGCCGGAGTCATTGCCATCGCCCTTAGCGTCATCACGCCGACGTAAGTGCGCCGGAGAACGTAAGCTGCGACAACTGCAAGCGCGAGCAGTGCAAGCCCGCTCCAGAGGCCTGCGGCACCATTGCCAGCGCCGCCGCCCACGGGCAGACCGAAATGCTCAATGCACTTGTGAAAAGCCTCACTCGGCATCATCTGCCACCCACCTCCTAGTTAACGGCCAGCCCCCGCTCTGCCATCGACGACGGCGACGCCGTCCGGTCCGAGCGGCGAACACTCATCAGCAAGGTTTCAAACTTGTCCACGACGCGCGGCCAATCGAACGAGCTTACGTGCTCGCGAGCCCGCCGCCGCATCGATGCGAGAGCGTTGGGTTCGCGGACAAGAGATACCGCCGACTCCACGAACGCCTGCGCATTGTCAAAGGGAGCGAGCATCCCGCTGTCGCGATGGTTTATATGCATGCCAGCGGCAGCATAGTCGTAGGCGGTGACGGCGAGACCGCTAGCCATCGCCTCGAGCGTTACGTTACCGAAGGTCTCGGTGATGCTCGGAAAAATGAAAATATCTGCCGACGCGTACCGCGTCGCGAGTGCCTCACCGATGTAAGTGCCGAGGAAGATCAGATCCGGATGCGTTCGTTGAAGTGGCTCTCTAAGCGGTCCATCGCCGACGATCACGAATCTAAGCGAGGGATCCACCTGTTTCATCGCATGATAGGCGTCGACCGCCAGCTCGAGGTTCTTTTCGCGCGCGACGCGGCCGACGTAGATAACGGCCAAGCCATTTTCACGCACACACCATTGGCGGCGCAGCTCTGTGGATCGCTTCTCAGGCGAGAACAATTTGCCGTCAACTCCCCGCTCCAAAAGTCCGATGTTGGCGACGCCAACGGACTTGAGACGCGCGCCGAGCTCGGCGCATGGCACCAGGGTTCGCTCTGTCTGGTTATGAAACCAGCATAGGTATTTGAAAATCAGGTCCTGGAGCCATCCGAGGCGGTAGTGCCGCGAATAGTAGTGATAGTTGGTGTGAAAGCCACTGACGATTGGAATTCCGAGGCATCGCGCGATTCGCACGGCGGACCATCCTAGCGGCCCTTCGGTAGCAACGTAGATTACATCGGGGCGGTTGCGCTTCCAGCTTTGGCGAAGCAGGCGCGTGCATGGCAAGCCGAAACGAAGACCCTTGTAACCCGGTAGCGGTAGCCCGCGCACGAGAATCGGGAAGGATTCGTCGCTGCTGGATGGCCGGTGCTGATCCGGGCGCACCACAGAGACGGCGTGACCGCGCGCGCGAAGTCCGCGCACCAGCTGCGCCATCGTGAGCGCTACACCGTTGATTTCGGGAGGATAGGTCTCGGTGACGACACAGATATGCCGCCGATCTGCGGCTCCTGGCGACGAATATTGAGCCGCAGGCTCCATGGGCGCCGCACCGATGGCGCTTAACCGGTTTTCATCCACACGAGTACCCCTCACCACACCGGTCAGAGCATCCGATTACGAACACTCTACCATCGATGTGTATGTAATCCGTTGTAAAGGTTTGACGAATTGTTGAAGAGTGAAGGGAGTTAGGATGAATTGAGAAGCTGTGACTTATTATCGCAGTGATACTGAATAGTTTCCTGATAACTTGCTAACTGAGTATCGATAACAATTCGTTAACCGGACTTACGCAGACCGATCTGAGCTGATGGAACGCCCGCGCCCGCCGTGTGATTCGCGTGCCAAACAAGGCGGGTGGGCGGCGTTCGCCAGAGGCGTGAGCCGTGGGCGAGGCCGTTCAGGGCTGGTCGGCTTCCAGCATCACGATTGCGGCCGCGGCCATCCCCTCGCCACGGCCGAGTGCGCCGAGACTCTCCGGACTCGATGCTTTGACATTCAGCAGCGCCCGCTCAGCGTCGAGCGCCTTCGCGAGGTGCGTGCGCATCTCATCGAGATGAGGCTTGAGCTTCGGCGCCTGCGCGACAACGGTGAGGTCAGCGTTCACGAGGCGCCATCCGCGCGAGGCCGCAAGCCGCCATACCTCGGCGAGCAGGCGCAAGCTGTCCGCGCCAGCATAGTTGGGATCGCTGTCGGGAAAATGCCGCCCCAGATCGCCTTCGCCGATCGCGCCGAGAATCGCGTTAGCGAGCGCGTGCGCCGCGACGTCCGCGTCGGAATGGCCGCTAAGTCCCTTGTCGTGCTTGATTTCTACGCCGCCGAGGATCAGCCGGCGGCCCGCGACGAGCGGGTGAAAATCGAAGCCCTGTCCTACGCGATATCGCATCGCACTATGCTCGCGCCAACCGCCGCGGCGGCGCGGCGCGTGGGCGAGGCTGCGTTGACAATGTAGTCTCGGCCTAGCAAGCTTTTTCGGTAGACCGCAGGAGGCGGCGCATCGATGCCTGGCTTCATCAAGACCCCGAGGTTCATCATTTCTGCGATCCTATTGTTGTGGGTCATCTATATCGTTTACGCCAACTTCCAGGTTGACATGGTCAAGTTTTACCTGCTGCCGTTCGGCATCCTGACGTTGCAGCTCAAACTATCCGCGATCGTGATCGGCGCCGCGATCTTCGGCGCGATCGTTACGCTCGCAAGTCAGTTCATGTGGCGGCGCGGCTCTTCGAATCCGACAGTATCGTCAAGTGCGACCGTCTCCGTTCCGCCGAGCAGCAAGACCACGGCCTGAGTTCCCACTTTCAACGTCGTTGCCGCCGCCGGGCCCACGAGTAATCCATCCGCGCGCGAGAGTGAACTCAGGATTCCCGAACCCTGCGCACCCGTCGGCTCAGCCATCAACTCGCCTTCGCCGCGCGTAAGCCGCACGCGAACGAACTCAGTGAGGTTCGGCGCCGTCCTGATATCGCCGGCACATCGCGCGATTACACGCGGCAGCGAGAGCTTTCGAAATCCACCCATGCGCCGCAGCGCCGGCCGCGCATAGAGATAGAAGCAGACCATGGTCGAGACCGGATTTCCCGGGAGTCCAAACACGAGCCGATTACCGACGGTTCCGAACTTGAGCGGCCTACCGGGTCGCTGCGCGACGCCGTGGAAGAGTTGCTTCAAGCCGAGGCTGTCCAGCGCGCTTTTGACGTGATCGAACTCTCCCACTGACACGCCGCCCGTCGAGAGCATCACATCGAAGGTGAGCGCCTCTTCGAGGCGTGCGCGGATCTCGCCCGGAGTGTCGCGCGCGATCCTGAGAATCGTGGGCTCGCCACCTGCCTCGCGAATCGCCGCGGCGAGCGCGTAGCCACTCGAGTTGACGACCTGTGCGCCGGTAGGCACCTCGTCGATATCGATCAGCTCGTCGCCGGTTGCGACGATCGCGATGCGCGGACGCCGATAAACCTCGACCATCGATTTGCTGAGCGAGGCGAGCGTCCCGATATCGGCGGGGCTGAGCGTCTTGCCGGCGGCAAGAACGCTCTCGCCGGCGCGGAGGTCCTCGCCGCGCGGGCGAATGAAGTTGCGCGGATCGGCTGACGCGAGGATTTCGACCGTCGAGCCATCGCCGCGAGTCTTTTCGACCTGGATAATCGCATCGGCGCCGTCAGCGATTGGCGCGCCCGTCATCGTGCGCACGGCTTGGCCGCGCCCGAGGCGACCGGTCGGCATCCGGCCCGCGCCGACAGTTTCGATCACGCTGAGCCTGACAGGATTTGATTCTGACGCTGCTGCGACATCGGCGCTGCGCACCGCGTAACCATCCATCGCGGAGTTGTCGAAGCCCGGGATATCCCGCGGCGAAACGACGTCCTCAGCGAGGACGCGGTCGATCGCGGGCAGCAGAGGAACGCGCTCGACGCCCAGCGGCGACGCATTTTCAAGCACCATTCGGAGAGCCTCGTCAGCGCTAATCATGACGTAGGCAAGGATACGCCCACGCGGATGCGGTGAAAATCGGGGCCAACGGCTTCAGATGCGAACCCGGAATGTGCGGTTACGGAGCGCAGCTAGAAGCGTGGCGAGTCGGCGGAGGCGCGGCTCATCATCGGCATCCGCAGTGGGTAGGATTGAGCCCACGGCGGCACGAAGTTGCGTTCGAGCGCGGGGTTCAGCTCGCGGATTCGGCCCACGGTGGTGCCGTATTCTGCAGCCAGCACGCGCAGCGCGACGCCGCCCTGAACTCGAATCTGGCGGAACGCGGGAGCTGCGTCGTAGCTGACGAGACTCAGACCATAGGAGGCGGCGTGGTGCGCGATGTAGGCGACCGCCATGAAGCGGCCGAGCAGAGCG
>JASHQJ010000388.1 GCA_030037595.1 Candidatus Binataceae bacterium | reverse complement strand
AAAGTCCAGATTTTTGGGAACTTATTTCCTCTTGTGAGATTTTAACATGAGTAGATGCTATGTCTTTGATTCGCAAACATGGCGCAAAAGAGCGGCACCAGCGCAGAGCAACGCAGGCGCTTCGAAGAGGAAGCGTTGCCGCATCTCGATGCACTCTACACGATGGCAGTGCGGTTGGCGCGCAATCCGCACGATGCGAGCGACCTCGTGCAGGAGACAATACTGCGCGCCTACCGCTTCTTCGACCGCTTCGAGCAGGGGACCAACTGCCGCGCCTGGCTGCTTACGATTCTCTTCAACAATTTTCGCAACGGCTACCGGCGTTCCGCTCGCGAGCAGCCCGCGGGTTCGCCCGAGGAGTTCGAGCGCAAGATCGAAGCAGAGAGCCTGCGCCCGGATTCGCCCAATTCGAATCCCGAGACGGCGCTGTCGGAATCGGGGATGGAGCGCGAGGTTGAAGCGGCGCTCGACGCGCTGCCGGCCGAGTTTCGTGAGGCCTTGCTGCTGGTGGATGTGCAGGAGCTAAGCTATCAGGAGATATCGAAGGTCCTGGATATCCCCATCGGAACCGTGAAATCGCGCGTATCGCGTGGCAGGTCATTGCTGCGCGAGGCGCTAACCGCTTATGCGAAGGAGCGCGGAATAATACGTTCTTGACTTGGCCAAGGCGCGATAGTTACTCGGAAGCTGCGCAAATGCCGAGTCTGACCAGCAATTTGGGAGAAAGCTGAGCACGACAGAGTGGATTGCGCCACGTACATCGCGGATTTCCTGACGGCTCACGCCGATGGCGAGTTGAGCGGCGAGCAGTTGCGCCTTGCCGAGGAGCACGTTCGCGGATGCACCGAATGCGCCCGGCGCCTGGCTGAGGAACGCGCGCTCAAAACGATAGTTAGGGAACGCCGCGGGGTTATCCGCATTCCAGCGCAGGTGCGCGGTTCGATTCTCGCCGCGCTCGACGCTGCGGATCGCGACGATGCTGCGGCTCTTCGACCGGCGCCGAGGGTGCGGCGCCCGATGGTTCGTCAGCTCCGATGGGCGGTGCCGGTTGCGCTCGCCGCGGTGGTCGCGTTTGTCGTGATCATTCTGCACAATCGTCCGGCACCGGCCGGGGAATTCCCCGCGTTTGACGCCGCAATCACGAATTACCAGAACTTCCAGAATAACTTCGCGCCCAACGTGCCGTCCGGTTCCCCGGGTGAGATTGCCGACGCTTACATGACGCACAAGCTGCCGGGATACCTGTGGAACTTCCAACCGAGCGGCTACAAGCTCATTGGCGGGCGGCTCGACCAGATGTCCGACGGTAGGATGGTCACCGACACTTTCTACCGCGCGGACGACGGCAGCACGATTCTCTGCCGCTTCATGGCCTATGCGAACCTGAAGCTACCGGTGAATGAATCCGGACAGGCGTTCGGCGAGCACCGCATGTACGAGTATCGCGGCTACACGATTTGCCTGACCTATCTGCCGACCGGCACGTATATCTGCATCTTGGTGTCCGCCAAGCCGATGAAGCAGTTCATGCAGGATATCTCCGCGTCAGAATACTGACGCCGCCCGCGCGCGATTTCCAGAAGTCGAATCGGTTCGAGGTTAGCGCCGCTCCGAGCGGAGTCCCTCTTCGCTCGCGTAGAAAAGCGGGAGCTGGGCCGGCGCCGTGTGGCGCGGGATCTCGACGGGATAGTTGCCGGTGAAGCACGCGTCGCAGAATCCCTCGCGCCCCTCCATGAACGAATAGAGGCCGTCCCAACTCAGGTAGCCGAGCGAATCGGCGGTGATATAGCGGCGGATCTGCTCGACGGTGTGCGACGACGCGAGCAGCTCCTCACGCGTCGGCGTGTCGATTCCGTAGAAGCACGAATGTGTTGTGGGCGGCGCCGCGATTCGCATGTGCACCTCGCGCGCGCCCGCCTGCCGGAGCATCGGGATCACCTTGCGGAGCGTCGTTCCGCGCACCAGCGAATCTTCGATCAGCACGATCCGCCTCCCGCGCAGAAATTCAGCCACGGGGTTGAATTTGATCTTCACGCCGAAGTGGCGAATCGATTGCCGCGGCTCGATAAACGTGCGGCCGACGTAGTGGCTCCTGACCAGGGCCATCTCGAAGGGCAGCCGCGATTCCTCCGCGTAGCCGAGCGCGGCGGCGTTGCCCGAGTCGGGAACCGGCACGACGATATCCGCAACCGCCGGGCACTCGCGCGCGAGCGCCCGCCCCTGCATCTTGCGCACGGAATAGACGTTGCGGCCGTAGAGCAGGCTGTCAGGACGCGCGAAATAGACGTACTCGAAGATGCATCGCTTGAGCGGTGCGGGCCCCATGATTCGGAGCGAACGCACGCCGTTCTCATCGACCACGATCATCTCACCCGGTTCAATCTCGCGGACGTACTCGGCGCGCACCAGGTCGAGCGCGCAGGTCTCGGACGTCACGATCGTCGAGTCGTTGAGGCGGCCAAGCACCAGCGGGCGAAAGCCATGCGGATCGCGCACCGCGATAAGCTCACGCTCGGTGAGCACGACCAGTGAGTAGGCACCCTTCACCTGCGCCAGCGCCTCGGCGAGCTGCTCGGGAAGGGTAGGCGCGTGGGAGGTTGCGATCAGGTGAATCATCACCTCGCTGTCCGACGATGACTGAAAGACCGTTCCGTGGTCCTCGAGCATCTCGCGCAACTCGGCGAAGTTAACAAGATTACCGTTGTGAGCGAGCGCGAGGCCGCCGCGCTTGTGATTCACGAGCAGCGGCTGGCAGTTCTGAATCGAAGTCGAGCCTGTGGTCGAGTAGCGGTTGTGGCCGATCGCGCTGGTGCCTTCGAGCTTGCTCAGGATGTCGCTGTTGAAGATGTCGGCGACGAGGCCCATTCCGCGATGCGCGATCAGCGCCTTGCCGTTGGAAGAAACTATGCCGGCGGATTCCTGCCCGCGATGCTGCAGCGCGTAGAGGCCGAGGTACGCGAGATTGGCGGCCTCGGGATGGCCATAGACACCGAACACGCCGCACTCCTCGTGGAAGGCGTCGAGGTTCGATTCTTCGTTGACTTCGACTGAAAGTTCGTCGTCAGTCACTGGCCTTCAGCCTCCGGGGCAAGGCGTCTTCGTAGATCGCGCGCAGCTCGCGCACGTCCTGATCGACGACACCCGCGACACGCAGTTTCGGTTCATCGACAACTCGTCCAATCACTGAGAATTCAAGCCCGCGACCGGAGAACATTTTCTCCGCGCGGGCCAAATCTCCGTCGCCCCGAAGCGACAATACGACGCTCGAGGGTGCTTCGCCAAACAGAGCGGCGGCGTCACTCGCAGCTACGCCCAAATCGAGCTCGGCCCCGCGAAGCGCCGCGGGACTCAGACATGCCTCGGCCAACGCCACCAGCATCCCGCCCTCCGACACGTCGTGAGCCGATTGTATCAGCCCCTGTTCAATCGAACCAACCAGGGCCTCGATTAGAGCTTTTTCGCGTGCGAGGTCGATGCTCGCGAGTGCGCCGCCGTCGAGCCCGTACATCGCCTCGTATTCACTCGCAGCGAGGCTTGGCGGCGCCGTACGGACGAGCGCGATCGCGTCGTCGGGCTGCTTAAAGAATTGCGTGACGCGCTTACTCACGTCGGGCAGTACGCCGAGCACCGCGATCGTCGGCGTCGGCGGAATCGCGCGGCCCTCGGTCTCGTTGTAGAAGCTCACGTTGCCGCTCACGACCGGTGTACCGAACGCGAGCGCCGCGTCGCGGAGCGCCTCGACGCCGCGCACGAACTGCCACATGATCTCCGGCCGCTCGGGATTCCCATAGTTCAGGCAGTTGGTGATTCCTACAGGATGCGCCCCGGCACACGCGACGTTGCGCACCGCCTCGCACACGGTTGCGACGGTGCCGATATACGGCTCGCGCTCGCAGGCGCGCGGATTCGAATCGACCTTGAGTGCAATGCCGCGCCGCGAGTGCTTGATTCTAAGCACCGCAGCATCGCTGCCCGGGCCCTCGACCGTGTTGCTCAGCACTAGAGAATCGTACTGTCGATAGACCCATCGCTTGGACGCGACGTTCGGATTATCGAGCAGCGCGCGGAGCGCCTCGGTTGCCGTCGGTGTTGATCGCTTCGCAGTCAGGTGCGGAGCGGCCGGAATCTTTGGCGGCGCATGAGGGCGATCGTAAACGGGCGCATCGTCGGTCAGCGCACCGATGGGCATATCGGCGACGAGTTGGCCGCGCCATGTAGCGCGCCATCTCTTGTCGTCGGTGATCTTGCCGATCACGACTGCGTGCAGGTCCCACTTTTCGAAAATCTTCTTCAGCTCGTGCTCGCGGCCGGGCGCCGCCACCAACAACATCCTCTCCTGCGATTCGGAGAGCAGGATTTCGTACGGCGTGATGCCCTGCTCGCGAAGCGGCACCTTGTCGAGGTCGAGCTCGATTCCGACCTGGCCACGCGACGCCATCTCACTCGACGAGGAAGTAAGTCCCGCCGCGCCCATATCCTGGATCGCGACGATCGCGCCGGATCTCCCGGCTTCGAGGCACGCCTCGATCAGCAACTTCTCGGTGAACGGATCGCCGACCTGCACCGTCGGCCGTTTGGCTTCGCTCGTTTCGTCGAACTCCGCCGAGGCGAGCAGCGACGCACCGTGGATTCCGTCGCGCCCTGTTGCCGAGCCGACGTACATCACCGAGTTGCCGATGCCCTTGGCGCGCGCACTCAGCATCTCGCCCTTGCGGACCAGCCCCAGGCAGAACGCATTCACGAGGATGTTGCCGTTGTACGCTGCGTCGAACATCACTTCGCCGGCAACGGTCGGCACGCCGACGCAGTTGCCGTAGCCGCCGATACCGCCGACCACGCCGCCGAGCAGGTAGCGCGTGCGCGGATGGTCGAACGAGCCGAACTTGAGCGAGTCCATGCTCGCGATCGGCCGCGCCCCCATCGTGAAGATGTCGCGCAAAATTCCGCCGACGCCCGTGGCCGCGCCCTGATGCGGCTCGACGTACGACGGATGATTATGGCTTTCGATTTTGAAGACCGCGGCCCAGCCGTCGCCGACGTCGATCGCACCGGCGTTCTCGCCCGGTCCCTGCACAACCAGCTCGCTCTTCGCGGGGAGCATCTTCAGATGCTTGCGCGACGACTTGTACGAGCAGTGCTCTGACCACGCGACCGACACGACACCAAGCTCGGTGAAGGTCGGGCGGCGGCCGAGAATCTTTACGATGCGATCGAACTCGTCGTCAGTCAGGCCGTGCGCGTGCGCCTCGGCAAGATCGATTTCGGCCTCGCCTGGCAGTGCGACTGGCCGCTCGTTCATCGCACGCTCTCGACGATAGATTGAAAGAACACGCGGGCATCGTCGCCCCCGAGCATCTTCTCGACCGCGTGCTCAGGATGCGGCATCAGGCCAAACACGTTGAAGCGCTCGTTGGCGACGCCCGCAATCGCGCGCATTGAGCCGTTGGGATTCGCCTGGTCGGTCTCGTGCCCCTCTGCGTCCACGTAGCGGAGAATCACCTGCCCACGCTCTTCCATCTGGCGAAGTTCGTCCTCGGGCGCGACATAGCATCCCTCGCCGTGCTTGATCGGGAGGCATAGCACCTGTCCCTGGTGCGCGGAGCGCGTAAACGCGGTGTTCGCGTTCTCGACGCGGACGTGCACGCGCTCGCAGATAAACGAGAGCGAGCGATTTCGCGTGAGGGCGCCCGGCAGCAGATGCGCCTCGCACAGGATTTGGAAGCCGTTGCAAGTGCCGATTACAAGTCCGCCGTCGGCCGCGAACCTTGCGACGCTCTTCATGATCGGTGAGAAGCGCGCGATCGCGCCGGTGCGAAGATAATCGCCGTAGCTGAAACCTCCCGGCAGGAAGAGGCACTCGGCGCCCTGCAGCGACTCGTCCTTGTGCCAGAGCATCGTCGCGTCCTGGCCCATGACTTCGGAAATCGCGTACAAGGCGTCGCGATCATCGAGCGAGCCTGGAAAGCGGATCACGCCCCACTTCATTCGCCTTCGACCTCGAAGGTGAAGTCCTCAATCACAGGATTAGCGAGCAGCTGCTCACACATCTTGCGCGCCTCACCGCGCGCGGCGACTGCGCTCTCAGCGTTGATTTCGAGCGTGATGTACTTGCCGACCTTGACGTTCGCGACGCCTTTGAAACCCAGGCTCTTGAGCGAGCTTTCGATCGTGCGGCCTTGCGGGTCGAGAATCCCCCTGCGGGGCGTGACAAAAACCTTTACCGCGTGCAGGGGCACTTGCCGGTTTCCATCCTCGCGTTCAGTGGGCGGCGGCCGATCAACTCTCCACCCGGCGCAACATTTCGTGGTAAGCCTCTTCGACACCGCCGAGGTCGCGGCGGAAACGATCCTTGTCGAGCTTCTGCCGTGTCTTCTTGTCCCAGAAGCGGCAGGTGTCGGGACAGATCTCGTCACCGAGCAGAACCTCGCCATGATGGCGGCCGAATTCGAGCTTGAAGTCCACGAGGATTACGCCGCGCTCGTCGAGGAACTTGCGCAGCACGTCGTTGACCTTCAGCGCCATCGCTTTGATCGCGACGTTCTCGGCTTCAGTCGCCCATCCAAATTCAACGGCGTGCTCCGGATAGATCAGCGGATCGTCGAGCGCGTCGGACTTGTAATAGTACTCGACTACCGGACGCTTGAGGTCGCGCCCCTCTTCG
>JASHQJ010000387.1 GCA_030037595.1 Candidatus Binataceae bacterium | reverse complement strand
CGGATGATCATCGACGGGGTTGTCGGGCATCACGCCGTACTTCGCGGCTTCGCGGTCGAACCTGCGGCGCATCCTGCGTTCATAGCGCTCAGCCTTGCGCTCGAACTTGCGCGCCCAACTCGACTCGTCGTTGCGATTCATCCGGTCGCGGATGTCGCGGTCGATGCGGCTCTTCAAGTCCTGCGCGAACTGCTCCGCACGTGTGGTTCGCCGCTGCCACCTCTGCCCCTGCCAATCAACCCATTGATGTTTGCGAATCTTCATCACGGCGAAGACGATCAAAACTATGATCAGTACTCCAAACATCTTGCCTCTCGAGGCGCCGAAGCGTCGGTTCCTCTACGATGACCTAGTACAGCGGCCGGACCTCTATCAAACCAGTCCTCGCTCACGATTACTGCTTAGAGCAAGCGCGATGCCGATGTTTCGGACCGATTAACATCGCGAAATCTCAAGCCTTTAGCCTAACGTCCGGGGCCTCTCTGCAGCTTGGCGCAGGCGCATCACTGCAGTAAAGACACTGCGGCCCTCGTGAATACATCCCGCTAGGCCGAGGCTGGAATATCCCCAGCATTTCAGCGGATTTCCTTGACTTCGGTTATCGAGCCGCTAATTTCAAGATGAGACGGCATCATGGCGCCGCTCCGGGTATCGCGATGACCCAGTATTGGCCCTTCTCCGGGATAATCCGTCATGCCTCGCTGCGCGAACGGCTGATCGTATCGCTGGATATGGCTGACCGGCGAGCCGCGTTGCGCCTGGTCGAGCGCGTCGGCCAGCTGGTCGGGATGTTTCGCGTCGGGCGCAACCTCTATTTGGGCGGGGGACCGGAACTCGTCCGCGAGATTCGAAAGCGCGGCGGTGAAGTCTTTCTCGATCTCAAGTTCCACGACAGTCCGCGCAATGTGACGCGGGCGGCTGTCGAGGCAACTCGGCTCGGCGTGCGGATGTTCGATATTCATCCGAACGGATGCGGCGAAGCGCTCGCGCGCACGCGCAATGAAGTGGCTCGCGTATGCCGCGCCGAGGGACTCAGGCGACCGCATATTCTTGCGGTCGCGATGCTTGCGGGATTGAGCCCTGCGGATTCACACACGGGATGTTCTGATCGCGTGCTCGAGATCGCGCGGCAAGCTGCGAACGCGACCCTCGACGGCGTCCTTACCTCGATGCGCGAAGTCAGCCAGGTGCGGGCGACATGCGGCCGCCGCTTCATCATCGTGACTTCAGGTATCCGCCTCCATGATGAGCCTGGATACGTTGGAGCTGGTGCCGCGGCTGACGCGATTCGCGCGGGCGCCGATTATCTTGTCGTCGGCAGTCCTATCTGGCGCGCCGCCGAACCCGTGCGCGCCGTGCGCGAGATCACCGAGGACATGGAGCGCGGACTGCGCGCCAATCTAAGGCCGCCGATCGAAGTCCTCGGCGTCCGCCCGCTGTAGCTTTTGCCAAAACCATCTCTCGAGCAGGTGAGGATTCGTGATGTGATTCGAATGCTTGAGAACGATGGATGGTACCTCGTCGCCACACGCGGACGCCAATTCGAGCATCCGTTCAAACCCGGGCGTGGTACAGTTGCAGGTAAACCGTCCGATGAATTGGCGCGTGGTACATTGAACAATGTCTTCAAGCAGACTCAAATAGTGAAGGGTTCCTGAGATGCGCTACGCGGTCGTCATCGAGAAAGCTGCCAAGAACTATTCTGCATCTGTTCCAGACCTGCCTGGATGCGTCGCTACCGGCGCAACGGTCAAGGAAATTCAAGGGGAAATCCGTAAGACCATATCTGGAGGGTCTTCGCACTGACGGAGTATCCATTCCGGAGCCTTCGGCGCGCTGCGAATAGGTCGAAGCCTAGTCGGCCTCCGCGTCCTATTCGGCGTGCGCCCGCTGTAGCTATTCTCTACCACTTAGATCGTCATTGGCGGGCTCGCTGAGGCCCGCGATTTGTCACGGCCTCCCGCGGTCACTACGATGCAACGCGTGACGGCTGGAGATCCTCTGCGTGCTTGAAATTCTCGCGGGCTTGTTTGCCCTGTCGATCGGCGCGGGATTTGTCGGCGCACTGTCGGGTCTCGGCGGCGGCGTGTTTATCGTTCCCGCCCTGGTGATCCTCGCGCACATGCCAATGCGGGTTGCAGTCGGCGCGAGCCTTATCTCGGTGGTCGCGACCAGCGCCGGCGCAAGCGTCGCCTTCGTGCGCGACGGATGGACCAACCTGAAAGTCGCGATGGCGCTCGAGTGCGCCACCGTCACCGGCGCCGTCACGGGCGCTTATCTCGCCGGCGTCGTACCTGTTGTCGTACTCGAGCTTCTGTTCGCGGCAATGATGCTGCAATCGGCGTATTTCTCACTCCGCAAGCAGGGCGACGACATCCTGCCGAAAGGTGATCCGCTGGCTGAGCGGCTTGATATGTCAGGCGACATTCCCGACGACAGCGGGCAAATGCGTCACTACGAGGTCGTCAAGATCCCGCAGGGCGGACTCTTGATGGTGGTCGCGGGCCTCATGTCAGGACTTCTCGGCATCGGCTCGGGCGCGCTCAAGGTGATGGCGATGGACTACATCATGCACATCCCGCTCAAGGTCTCGAGCGCGACGAGCAATTTCATGATTGGCGTCACGGCGGGCGCCGGTGCGCTGGTGTTTCTCTCGCGCGGCGACGTCTCGACTACTATCGCGGCGCCGGTCGCGCTGGGCGTCACCGCCGGGGCGCTCGCGGGCAGCCG
>JASHQJ010000386.1 GCA_030037595.1 Candidatus Binataceae bacterium | reverse complement strand
CTTGCCGTTGCGCGTGCCGCCGTCGCGCGCGAAGTAGCTGAACGATACGTGGTCCCACTCAATCGCGCCCGCGACCTGGATCGTCGCCGATTCATCACCGATTTCCTGGTAGCCTTCGGCCTCGAATAGTTCGCCGAGTCGCTTCATCGAAGCCTTGCCGCGCTGATAAATCGAGAGCATCCAGCCTAGCGAGGTGGTCGGCCACGCGAGCGAGCTTAGGTAGCTCATGAACGCGACCAGGTCGCCGATCGACATGTGATGCAGCATCACGAGCCGTCCGCCGTAGATCAGGACGATCATGGTGGCGCTGGCCGACGCGCACCGGATCATCGGCATCAGGCCGCCGCGAATCCGCGCGAGCGCGAGGCCCTGCTCATTGTAGTTGTCGTTGATGCGGCGGAAGTGATCGGCCTCGTGCTGCTCGAGCGTGTAGGCTTTGACGACGTGGATTCCGGCCAGGCTCTCCTGCACCTTCGAGCCGATGATGCCGAGGCCTTCCTGCACCTTGAGGCTCCGCATCATCAGCGCGCGCGTCAGCCGTCGGATTCCCCAGAGCAGCAGCACATACGGCGCCAGCGCGAAGATCGTGAGATGCGAGTTGAGCGAGACCATGAAGACGATCGCGTAAACGTAGTACAGCGGGGTGTTCGCGAACGTAAGCACGCCCATCCCGACCATCATGCGCACCGCGGTGAGGTCGTTGATCATGCGCGACATCAGGTCGCCGATCTTCATTTTCTCGTAGAAGTCGGAGCGCAGCGTCGCCAGGTGAGCAAACAGGTCGTTGCGGAGGTCGTACTCGATATCGCGGCCGATGTTGAAGATCGTGAAGCGCGAGAACCATCGCACCACGCCCATCGCGACCGCCGCGGCGATCATCAGCTTGGCATAGTGCGCGACCAGTGAAATTTGTTTGGCCTGCGTGGCGTTGATGGCGCCGCGAATCAACAGCGGCATGATCATCGCGAGCGTCGCGGTCGCAATCGTGCAGACGATGCCGAACAGGTATCGCAACCAGTAGCGGCGCACGTAGACGAACAGCCGTTTCATGGCGACCTGTTCAAATTATCAGGTCTGCGCCGCGATTGAAGAGGTTCGCCGTCGCCGCGGTATCCGGCGCTCAAAGCTGCTTTCGCGAATTGAGCCGGCGCTCGTAGAGCTTCGCGTACTTCAGGAATCCGTAAATGGCGTTGGTCGCGGCCAGATAGAATCCGCGTCCGCCGTCGCGAAATCCACCGCGCAGAAAATACACGCTGAAAAATCGCCACACCGGATCGGTCAGCATCTTGAGCGCGGCAAATGAGTCGGGTTCGATTTCTCCGGCCGAGTCCGAGCTCAACCGATTGATGGTGTCGACGTGGTCGCCGATATCACGATAGCTGAAGTGGAGGATGGGATTTTCAAGCCGTCCGACGCTGCCGGGGACGATCACCTTGTCGTGCGGATCGCGGCCGGCAATCTCGGCGTGCTCGCGCCGGAAAAGTCTGAGCGGCACGTCCCGGATTATTCCCGACGGATAGTAGTGGCCGAGATGATAGAGGAGCCGCCGCACGCGATATCCGTCGGCTGCGGCTGGCGACGCTATCGTCCGTAGAATCTCCTCGCCGAGGTCGTGCGTCGCCTGCTCGTCGGCGTCGAGAATCAATACCCACTCGCCGCTCGCGCGGTCGAGCGCGTACCTTCGCTGGCGCGAGAACCCCTCGAACTCATGCTGGAAGACGGTTGCGCCAAGTTCGCGCGCGATTTCAACGGTGCGGTCGGTCGAAAATGAATCGACCACGATTCGCTCGTCGCAGAACCAGGCACTCTTCAGGCAGTCGCCGATCATCGCCTCTTCGTTACGCGCGAGCGTGATCAGCGAGAGTTTCGGACGTTCGCTCAAACGGGAAAGCCTCAGTTGCCGTGATGCTCAAGCTGTTCGATCACGCGCGACGCGATCGATTTGAAGGCCGCGGCTACTGCATGCGTCGGCTGCGTCGCGACGATTGGCCTGGCATTGTCGCCGCCCTCGCGCACCTCGCGCACAATCGGCAACTCGCCGAGGAACGGCACACCCAGCTCCTCCGCGTATCGCGCGCCACCGCCATGGGCGAATATTTCATGGCGATGCCCGCACTTGCGGCAAAGGTAGTAGCTCATGTTCTCGACGACGCCGAGCACCGGGACTCCGACTTCCTGGAACATCGTGACGCCCCGCTTCACGTCGAGCAACGCGAGGTCCTGCGGCGTCGTGACGATCACGCCGCCCGCGAGCGCGACGCGTTGCGTAATCGTGAGCTGCGCGTCGCCCGTGCCGGGCGGTAGGTCGAGCACCAGGCAATCCAGCTCGCCCCATTCGACGTTAAACAGGAACTCGGTCTCGAGCTTCGTGACCATTGGGCCGCGCCAGATTACCGGCGTCTGATCGTTTATGAAGAGCGCCATCGACAGGTAGCGGATTCCATAGCGCTCGAGCGGGATGATGCGGCGGTCGTCGGTGAGCTTCACCGCCTCGAGCGCGCCCACCATCATCGCGACGCTCGGTCCGTAAACGTCGGCGTCCATCAATCCCGTGCGCCAGCCGAGCGCTCTCAGAGCCAGTGCAAGATTCACCGCGACGGTGGATTTGCCGACCCCGCCTTTGCCGCTCGCGACCGCGACAATATGCTTCACGGCCGGGATCGGCTTCTTCGCCGGCATCGCGGCCGCGCGCTGCTGCGGAGGCGTTGCCTGCTCGACCTGCACGTTGACGGCGGGAACGCCCTGCATTGCGGCGACGGTCTTTCGCACATCGGCCACGATCTGGTCGATCACCTCGGGCTTCGCCGCGGGCGCTGCCAGAGCCACCGTAACACCGGCGTATGCGACCTCGATATCCTTGATCAATCCGAACGACACGATGTCGCGCGTGAAACCCGGGTACTTTACCTTCTTGAGCTCGGTCAGAATTTCCTGCGGACTCGGCATCTTTGCTCGTTGCTGCTCTGCGAAAGCGGTTCTTTGGCGCTGGTTGACGCGATGCTTTTGCTCCCGCCATGTTATCATCCCGTAATCACCGGAAAAACGTGGGCCCCCTTGAGGGGAAAGCGACGTGAGCAAAGCCGCCGATCAGATCAAGCCGACCATCGTGTTCGGCGCTGCCGGTAGTGAGGTTGTCGCGGTAGCCGTCGACGAACTCGCGTCCGGCCTGTCTGCGATGCTCGCGCAGCCGATGACGTCGCGCGCCGAGGCGGGCCTCGACGCGCGCACGATCCAAATCGATTTCCGCAATTCGCCAGATCGTGCTCCGCTACCGAAGCTCGGCGGCGACGCGTTTGCAATCACCGCCGCCGATTCGGGAATCGTGATTCATGCGGGCGGCGAGCGCGCGCTGATTCACGCCGCGGCCGACTTGATGGAACGACTCGGCGCGAGGTTCCCCCTCGCCGCGCCGCCGATCTATCCGAAGCTCGAAGAGGCAGCGCTGAAAACGATCGCTTCCTATTCGGTAACGCCAGCATTTACGCGCCGCGCGTTTGTCTCGGACATCATGACCTGGAACTACACCTTGGCCGATCGCCTGGCACTTCATCTCGAGCACGATCGCGAGTTCATCCAGTGGATGGCGCGGCGTGGCGCCAATGCGTTTTCCTTCATTAGGCATGCGCACGATACGCAGCTCAGAATCGATGAACTCACGCCGCTCTTCAAAGCGCGTGGCATTGACGCCGAGTACGGCGGGCACGTGCTGCAAATCCTGATGCCGCGCGACGAGTTCGATCGGCATCCGGAGTATTTCCCGGCCGGCGATGACGGCGCGCGGTCGCCAGGCGGCAATCTCTGTGTCTCCAACAAGCGCGCGATCGAAGTCGTGCGCGACGGCGCGCTGCGCTACGTGCGCGATCATCCTGAAAATACTCTCCTGCACATCTGGGGTGCCGACGTGCGCCGCGGGGCGTGGTGCCGATGCGGCGAATGCCGTGAGTTGCCGCCTCAGCTCCAGTACATGAAGCTCGTGAACGCGATCGCTGAGGCTCTGGAAGCGGACGCGGCGGCGCCGCCGGTCGCCTATCTCGCGTATCACGATACGATGGAGGCGCATCCTGGACTCAAGCCCCGCGCCAATGTCTGGTTCGAATGGGCGCCGCGCGAGCGATGCTACCGGCACGCGATCGACGAGGCCGAGTGTGAAATCAACCGGCGCTACTTCGATTGCCTGAAACGCTACATCGATCTCTTCAACGGTCGCGGCCATGTATTCGAGTACTATGCCGACGCGATCTTGTTCGGTGGCCTAAGTTTCGCGACTCCGGCTGTGATAGCCGCGGACCTCAGGTGCTACCGATCGCTCGGCCTCGAGAGCGTATCTTGCCTTACGTTCGGCGCGTTCAGCGCGCTCGCATATCCGGTGAACCTCGAAGCTTTCGTGCGCGGCTCATGCGACCTCAGTTTGGCCGCTGCCGTTGTGCCCATCGAAGTCGCTACGGCGCGCCATCCACGATGCGCCGCCGACATGTCCTCGGCGTACCAGGCGATCGCGCGCGCGTCGCATCTCGTGCTCGATTACGGCGATGTGGTGCTGCCGCTGAAAAATGCGCTCGCGAATCGTTTGAACAAGCGCGGAGAACTGGCCCGCGCCGCGAGGATATTCTCCGACGCGGTCGCGGCCGCCGATTCGATCACTTCGGGAGCGCGGAGCCCGCTGGTTGACGCGGAAAGAGATCTGTGGCGCTACAGTAGCGAGGCGCTCAGCGCGTTGTCCGACTTTCTCGCCGCGCGCGCGTCCTCAGGCGCCGAACGGATCGCGATTGGCGACGCCGCAGTTGCGCGTATCTCCCGCGCGATGGAGCACATCGATCGAATCGATCCGCGGCTGAAAGGCACCTGGGGCGCTTACGATCTGACCTGGATGCGCGAGATGTGGTTCAACGCGCTGCGCGGCGCTCTCGATCAAAAGAAGCTCGAAAGGAGCTCTTCCGATGCAAACTGACACCGGCTACGCGATTCCTCCCGAGCTCGCTTCCGCGCGCGACCAGGTTCGCCGAATCATCCGCGAAGAAGTGATGCCAGCCGAGGCCAAGGTCGATCCCGACGCGGCGGAGATTGAAGAGGAAGACTACTGGCGTATCGCGAAGAAAACGCAGGCCGCGGGTATGTGGTGCATGGGTGCGCCGCGCGAGGTGGGAGGGCAGGGGCTCGGCACCTTCGACATGTGCGTGCTGACCGAGGAGATGGCACAGCATCGGATGGGCCTCTACAACCCCGGATGCGGCGTCTTCGGTCGCACTCCGCCGCCGGTCATCTATGCGGGCACTCCGGAACAAATCCAGACTTACGCGGCGGGCACGATCAAGAATGCGTGGTTCACATTCTTCGCGATCACTGAGCCTTCGGGCGGTTCGGATCCCGCGGGCGCGATCCAATGCCGCGCGGTACGCAAGGGCGATAACTACACCCTGAACGGCACCAAGATTTTCATCTCGCACGCGCACGAGGCGGAGTGGGGCGTCGTCTTCACCCGCACCAATCCGGCGGCGGGGCGCAAGGGCGTGACCTGCTTCATTATCAAGAAGGGGCAGAAGGGATTTACGCCGCGTCCCATCAGGACGCTGCGGACTTCGGCTCTTCCAAACGAAGTCCAGTTCGAGGATTGCGTGGTACCCGTTGAGCAGCGCCTCGGCCCGGAGAATGAAGGCCTGGACCTCTGTCTCGATCTGCTGACGCGCCTTCGTTTTCCATACTCTGCATGCAACGTGGGCGTCGGTGTCGCAGCGCTCCGGCTGGCTATCGATCACGCCAAGCAGCGCCGCACCTTCGGCGAGCTGCTGTCGAAGCGGCAGGCAATCCAGTGGATGCTCGCCGATTCTGAAGTCGAGTTGCGAGCGGCGCGATGGCTCACTTGGGAAGGCGCGTGGAAGGCCGACCGGCGCGAGGATTTCCGCACCGAGGCGTCGATCGCAAAGCTCTACTCCAGTGAAGTGCTTGGCCGCGTGATCGATCGCGCGGTACAGATTCACGGTGGCTACGGTGTGAGCAAGGAGTTTCCGCTCGAGCGCTGGTACCGCGAGGCGCGCATCCGTCGCATCGGCGAAGGCCCCTCCGAGGTGCACCGGATGGTGATCGCGCGCACGCTGCTCAGGTGAAGGGGACGAATTCGATGTCGCTGCCGCTTGAAGGAATCCGCGTAATCGATCTCGGTCAGGTGTACGCCGCGCCGTACTGCACGCTCCAGCTTGCGTACATGGGCGCCGAGATTATCAAGATCGAGCCGCCGCGCAGCGGCGAAGTATTGCGTCATCCGGAGTTACCGGGAGGAGTCAACTATTCCTTTCTGATGCTCAACGCGAATAAGAAATCCGTCACGCTGAATCTGAAGCATGAACGCGCACGCGAGATCGTGCTGAAGCTCCTCGAGGATGCCGACGTGCTGGTCGAGAATTACCTCGACGGCGTGATGGAATCGTTTGGACTTGGCTACCAAGACATCGCGCCGCGTTTTCCACGGCTCATCTATGCTTCGGGCAAGGGCTACGGCTCCACGAGCCGATGGGCGAAGCTCGGCTCGATGGACAACACGATCCAGGCGTCGTCGGGATTCATCAGTATCACCGGCTTTCCCGATCGCGGTGTGAAAACTTCCGCGACCTTCATCGACATGGGCACCGGCAGTCACCTGACGAGCGGAATCCTTGCCGCGCTGATTCATCGCGGCAAAACGGGACGTGGGCAGAAGGTTGAAGTTGCGATGCTCGAGGTCGCGATTCCCGCGCTCACGAGCGCGATGGCGCCAACGCTCCAGGGCCTCAAGTTCCGGCGCCTCGGGAATCGCCACTGGGGAGCATGCCCGACGAATATCTATCCTGCCAGCGATGGCGAGATTCTGATCTTCTGCCTGACCGAGGTGCACTGGCGCACGCTCGCGAAGATGATCGGCCGCGAGGATTTTACTGCCGACCCGCGATGCGCGAGCCATGCGATGCGGCTTCGAATCGCCGACGAGCTCGACGAGGCTGTATCGATCTGGACGAGCCGCAATCGGCGTGACGATATGATCGCAGCGTTGATCGAGGCCGGCATCCCCTGCGCTCCCGTCCGCCAGCTCGAAGAAGTTGCCGCTGATCCCGAGCTGCTGGCGCGCCGCACGTTAATCGAATCCGAGTATCCAACCCGCGGCGCGGTGAAGGTCGCCGGGACGCCGATCAAACTCTCGGACGCCGGCGAGGAGAGCAAGCCGCTTCAGCGTCCGCCCGAGCTTGGCGAGCACACTGAAGAGGTGCTGGCCTCGATCGGGATCGATGCCGACGAACTCGCGCGACTCCGCGCCGACGGCGTCGTGTAGCGCCGAGGGAAAAGGTGATTGCTGCCCGCGCGTTCGTCATCGGTGTTGCGATCGGCGCTACGTTCGCTGCGGGGTTAATCTCGCGTTCAGCCTGCGCCCAGTATCTTTCGCCAAACGGTTTCACCGCTGACTTGATCACGCCGGCCGGAATACATGTTCAGACCAACGGACAGTACAAAACAGAAGCGACCAAGAAATCCGCGGCGGCCGCGATCGATCGCTACTGGGACGAGGTTCATCGATGCGCAGACGGCGTGATCTCGCCCGACGAAAGAACATTCCGCGAAAAACTAATTCCTGAATTTCCGCGTCATCTGTCGATCGAGATCGCCAACGACTGGAAAATCGTGGTCGGCCCCGAGAGCCATCGCAAGCTCCAGGCGTTTGCGTCGGACATGCGGCCGGGCGCATTTGTGACGGCGCGGCGCGAGGAGGAGGCGTTATACATAAAGGTAGTGCCGGAGCTGAATGGGCTCGGCCGTCAGATGGCCGGCGAATTGAACCTGTGGCTCGCTGGGAATACGAGCGCTATGACGACCGATCTTTCTAATGAGTGCTCCAACCTTGCCTGCTATCGATTTGACTACGATAACGCGCCTTCCGAGGCGTGGCAGGATTGCGCAGAATAGCAAGTCGCTGCCTGTCTTGGGTACCAGGCGTTGGCTGGAAACTCCCGGTCACGTTTCCTTTAGCGGATTGCACGGCATGGCAAAGGGATGCGAAGCTTGCCATCGGGCAGCTATGTTGCGCCCGTGGCGCATATTAACCAGCGCCTCGACCTCGAATTGTCGCCCCGCGCGGAGACCGTCGAGTCCTACGTGCTGACGCGCGCGGCGGAAAAGTCGTGGCAGATCTGTAACCGTCATCTCGAAAGCGAGGCGGGCGCGCTCTTCTCGATCGGCGGTCCGGGGTGATGCGGCAAAAGTCATTTTCTGATTTACGTGATTGCGCTTCAGCCGCGCCGTGTAGTTTCGATGGTCCGCTCGCGCGGCGGTGATCCGCGAGCATGATGTTGGCCACCGCCTCGAAAGAGTGCTCAAGATTATCCAGGCTTCGCAGACTGACGCGCTCGTGTGGGTGCTCGATGAACGGCTCGCGCGCTATCTCGCCCAGCTCCTCGATGAAAAGCCTCGGCGCGGCGCTCGCCACTTCGAGACCGTCGATTCAATTGGTGGAGGCCAGCCGGAAACCTGACGCACTCAAGTTGGCGACGAGCCGGAATGACTCACGGACGCGCGCGAAATGATTTCAGAGAAATTGCTAGGCCGCCGATCTATGTTTTGGACGGCCGGGAGGAAAAGCACTCCCCCGCCTTCGCCGCGGACGAAAATTGAGCCGGTCGAGAAGTCTGAAGAACCTGTTGCGCACGATCTCCAGCGCCCAAAGGATCGCGAGACCAAGCGTCGCGCCGATACCGCGCAACACTTCGCCGACGAACGCAATACTGCTTAGCTCATCTTTCTGGCGAGGCGTGGGCGTTTGCTCATCCATCGTTGATAAACACTAAGCGGCGGAGCGCACCGGTGCAAGGCGCTCCGCCGCTGGTGGTTCGTTAAGAATCTCGTCAATACGTTACGGAGGCGGCGGCAGGCTCGGCGCGGCGGCCGACGGCGATCCTACCGGTGCGGCTGCACCACCACCGGCGAAGTTATCCATGATCGTGAGCGTCACGTTATCGAAGCGCGCCTCGGAATCATCGCGGGCCCAGACGCCGATTTTGCCCTTGGCGATTTTTGAGTCGTCGGCATCGAAGATCATCTTGTCGTTGTCGTAGCAGGTGAAATGTCCGCCCTGCGCGATTACCTTGAGCTTGTACCAGGTATCGCGATCGGTCGGCACCACCTGTTGCTTGAGAATCTCAGCCTTGCCCCCGCTCATCTTCGAGAGCGTGAAGTAGTCGTTTGGGCATCCGGCCGACAATAAGTAGTAATTGTTGTTATCGACGTAGCGGAAGAGTAGACCGCCCGAGCAATCGAAGCGGCCGCCGGCGGACTTGAACGACGCTTCCAGCGTGAAGTCCCCGTAGTCGGTCGACGAATCCTGAATCGCCATCGGATAGTACTCGAGCGCGTGTGTCAGCGTCGCCACAAGGCGGCCTGGAGGCAGTCCGTAGGTATTGGGCTGGCTCGGTGCGGTTGGGTCTGGAATTACCTGCCATTCACCCTCGAGCGGTTTCCATCCATTGGCAGGCCCGCCGGCCTTATCCTGATCGAAGTTCCACACCTTCTGCTCAGGGGTCGGCGTCGCCGTTGGGGTCATCGTCGGCGTCTCAGTAGGCGTCGGCTTGGCCTTATGTGACCTCGATTGCGCCGAGGGACTCGCCAGCAGGACGAAAACGATCGCGCTGGCGGCGGCAATCGCAGCGCTCCGCATCCAAGTACTTCCACTCATTCTTGCACCCTTCCTCCGCCCGCATGCCGAGGCGATCGGTTCGACAATTGTTAACGCGCGATTCCGCGCGAGTTTCGCGGAACATCGACGCCGCTGTCAAGGAATATTCCCGAAATAAAATAGGCGCCGCAACCGCGACTCTGTCGCGTCCCGCCGCCGGATCGTCCTGATCGATGCAATTTCCCAGGAAGTCTACAAACTACAGACGCCACGTCTCTATCGACCAGTTTCGCCTTTTTTTCGTATGACGAGGTCAGCTTTCTCGTTTGATCTTTTGCCGTCCAGTGACATTTTCCTTGACCTCGGTGGGTTAAAGTGGGATGTTGTGGGAGATTAAGGAGGAGAGCCGTGTTCAGTGGGCGATACAGCTATGCTGTCGACGATAAAGGCCGCGTCGGGTTGCCGGCATGCTTTCGCGATGCGCTCAAAGACGAAAAACACGAGATTCTTTTTATCACAAACTTTGTCGTAGGTCGCGAGAAGGTCCTCCAGCTCTTCTTACCATCTGAATGGCAACGCCTGCTTACTAGCCTGCGCGAAAAGGGGCGTTTCAACATCGAAATGCAGCGCTTCGAGCGATTCTATATCGGCGGCGCACACGAGGTTCCCGTCGATAAGCAGGGACGTATCCTGATCCCGCAGCGCCTTCGCGAATATGCAGGGCTGAACGGCGAAGTTACGTTCTCCGCTAACCACGATCATTTCGAATTGTGGGATAGGGCGCTCCTCGAAAAGGAACTCACGGCGAGCGAGGAGATGCTGATGGATCCGGAATTCTTCGCCAAGCTTGGAATTTGATCGACGATGACGTTCGCGGTGAAACACGAAGACGAAGGAGCGGGCCGGATGCATGTGCCGGTGATGGTGGCGGAGGTGTGCGATCTGCTCGACGCACACGGCCCGCTCGCTTTCGTTGACGTGACTGTCGGCATGGGCGGCCATGCCGAGGCTCTTCTTCGTCGCACGCGGGCGCGCCTTCTAGGAATCGATCGCGACGCGAGCGCGCTCGAGACGGCGCGCGAGCGCCTGGCCGAGTTCGGCGATCGTGTGACGCTACGCCACGGCAACTTCGGTTCGATCGGTCAGATCATGCGCGACGCCGGATTTCCCGCCGCCGACGGGATTCTCGCCGATCTTGGAATGAGCAGTTTTGCGCTCGATGATCCTGAGCGCGGTTTGAGCTTCAGGCAGGATGGTCCGCTCGACATGAGGTTCGACCAGTCGGAAGCGCTTCGCGCGTCAGACCTGGTCAACGAGGAGGCGGAGGCGGAGCTGGCGCGGATTATCTATGCCTACGGCGAGGAGCGGGCCTCCAGGCGGATCGCCCGGGTGATCGTGGAGGCCCGTCGCCGGCGCCGAATCGAGACCACCGGCGAGCTGCGCGCGCTCGTCGAACGCGCGCTCGGGCCGAAGCGCCGCGGCGGGATGCATCCCGCGACACGCACCTTCCTGGCGCTCCGTATCGCGGTGAATCGCGAGATGGAGAGTCTCGCGGACTTCCTTCGCGAAGCGCCCACGATGCTGGTGCCGCGCGGCCGTCTCGCTGTTATCTCGTATCATTCGCTGGAAGACCGCCCCGTGAAGGAGCGCTTTCGCGATCTCGCGAGCGGCGGCGGCTTCACTCGCGTCACGACCAAGGTTCTGCGCCCCAGCGCAAAGGAAATCGCTAGCAATCCGCGCGCGCGCAGCGCGAAGCTTCGATGCCTTGAAAGGAGCGTGTGATGAAACGCCGTCCGCGTCCGATCAAGCCTCCCTCGAAGGTCGTGCCCGCAGTGCTCAGCGTCCTGATCGCGATCGTGGGCTTCGCGACGCTGATGGTGCGGCTCGAGGCTCTCCGCGAGGGCTATCGGATCTCCGCGCTTCGGGTCGAAAACGCGCAGCTCGAGAACGATAATCGCACCCTCTGGCTCTCCGAGGCGCAGCTCTCCTCGCACGAGCGCCTTCGCGAGCTCGCGCCGAAATACAACCTCGCGCCTCCGACACGCGGGCAGGTCGTGATGATCCCGTGAACGCGCAGTTCAAACGGCGGCGGATGCGGATCGGGGCGCTGACTTTCATCCTGGTCGGGATGTTCGCGCTCGCGATGATGCGGTTGCTCGCGCTGGTCGCGTTCGAGGGCTCGCGGCTCGATTCGCTGGCGCTCAACGAGCATTCCGGCGAGGAGAAACTCGCCGCGGTGCGCGGCCCGATCGTCGATCGCAACGGCACTCCGCTGGCGCTCTCGGTTGAGCGTCGTTCGGTCTATGCGCATCCGAAGCAGGTGCTCGAAGATTCGACTGCGGCCGAGCGCGCCAAGCTCGCCTCGGTCTTGCAGGTTAACGACAGCGATCTCGAAAGCAGCTTTCACAAGCCCACGCCGTTCGTATGGCTTGCGCGCCGTGTCGAGCCCGCCGAAGCGCACGCCGCGGAATCCGTGGGTATCGAAGGCATCGGCGTGCTCAGCGAATACAGGCGTTTCTACCCGGAGAGCAACCTGGCCGCTTCGGTGGTGGGGTTGGCGGGGATGGATGGTCAGGGGCTCTCCGGGTTGGAGCTCGAGTACGACAAACTGGTGCGCGGACAGCCGGTCGAGCTGCGCGTCGATCATGACGCGCTCGGCCATCAGATCTGCGACACGCCGCTCGCTCTGAAAGGTCCCGAGCCGGGCGCCAAACTTGAACTGACGATCGATTCGTCGATTCAGGCTCTCGCCGAGCGCGAGCTTGCCGATGAAGTCGCGACGAGCGGCGCCAAGCACGGCGCGGCGATCGTGCTCGATCCTTTCACCGGCGAACTGATCGCAATGGCGAACGTCAACGCCGATCCCAACAACGTGCACGATCGGCTGCGCAACGCCGCCGTGCAGGATGCCTTCGAGCCGGGCTCGACGATGAAGGGAATTCTAGCGTCGATCGCGCTCGCCGACGGCGCGATTAATCCCAACAAGCAAATTTATTGCGAGAACGGCGCGTGGACCGTTGACCATCGCACGATTCATGACGACTCGCCGCACGGATGGCTCGATCTCGGCAACATCATCGAGGTGTCATCGAATATCGGCGCGGCCAAGATTGCGCTCTCGCTCGGCGCGAATCGTTTTTACGACGGGCTAAAGGCTTTCGGCCTCGGCGCACACACCGGGATCGATCTTCCGGGCGAAGCGACGGGGCTCCTCAACAAGCCGAATCATTGGCGCGAGATCGACCTCGCCAATCATGGCTTCGGACAGGGCGTCGCGGTGACTCCAATTCAGCTCGCTGTAGCCTATGCCGCGATCGCGAACGGCGGGCTCATCGTGCGGCCTCATATCGTGCGCGCCGCGTACGATGCGCAGGGAAACGAGCTGCTGCAGCATCCCGCACAGGTCGTGCGCCGCGCGATGTCGCCCGATGTGGCGCATCAGATGAACCTGCTTTTGCGCAACGTCGTGAATGGTCCCGACGGCACCGGCCGCAAGGCGCAGGTCGATGGCTTTCTCGTGGCCGGCAAGACCGGCACGGCGCAGATGGTGAATCCAGAGAACGGCACCTATTTTCAGAATCGGCACGTGTCGTCGTTCGTCGGATTCCTGCCCGCCGATGATCCGCGCCTCCTGATCCTCGTCGTGCTCTACGATGTTGGCCACGGCCACTTCGGCGGCCTCGTGGCGGCGCCGGTATTCAGCCAGATCGCCGCAGGCGCCGTGCGCGATCTCAATATCGCGCCGCCGACTCCGACCTACGATACGGCCAGCATGATTCCTGTGCCGAAGCTCGAGCATCCGAAGCGCGGCGTGCTCGCGATGTCCGATAGCGACGAGATCCTGCCGGTGCTGACCGGCAAGAAGCTGATTTCAACCACACCGGATTTTTCCGGCATGAGTCTTCGGCGCGCTCTGGAAGCGGCCAAGAGCCTCAAGGTCACAGTCGATATCAATGGTACTGGTTACGTAGTCGCACAGGAGCCGTCACCAGGTGCGCCGCTCAACCACGCCACGGTGAAGCTCGAGCTCGCGCCGAGCACTGATGTTCCGCCGGCGCGAGCTTCGAGCCACCTCCGCAAAGCGAGCCTGATGGCCAGGGCGGGGCGGTGAAACTTGGCGAACTCCTCGCGGGTCTCGCGCTACGCCGAATCGTCGGATCCGCCGACGTTGAAGTCGCCGGGCTATGCTACGACTCGCGGCAGGCGAAGCCCGGTTACGTTTTTTTCTCGACCGCGCGCGACAAGCAGCGCGGCCGCGCGAACATAGAGGATGCATTCAAACGCGGGGCGCGGGTGGTGGTGGCGGATGAGGTTGAGGATGCAGCGACGCGCCCCGCGATGACATTTGTCGAGTGCGAGCGGCCGCGCCTTCTGATGGGTGCGGTCGCCTCGCGCTTCTACAACGCGCCGAGCCGCCGCCTCGAGCTGGTAGGCGTCACGGGCACGGCAGGCAAGACCACGACGACATATATTCTCGCTTCGATCTTCGAGGCCGCGGGCTTGCCTGCCGGAGTAATCGGCACCATCGGCATCTTCGCGCGCGGCCGCACCCTTTATCACGGTCTCACGACGCCAGAGTCGATCGATTTCGAATCGGCGCTCGCCGAGATGGATCGCGAAGGAATCCGGCACGTCGCGGCTGAAGTCTCCTCAATGGGAATCGCGGGCGGACGAGTCGAGGAGCTCAACTTTCGCGCCTGTGCTTTCACCAATCTGGGCCGCGATCATCTGAATGATCATGGCACGATGGAAGACTATTTTGCCGCGAAGCTCCGGCTCTTCACAGATATTCTGCCGAGGAGCCTGAGCGCCGATCCGATCGCGGTCGTGCGCGGCGACGATCCCTACGGCAAACGGATCCTCGACGCGACGAAGACTCACAACGTGAGCTTCGGCCTAGATCGCGCGCTCGATGCTCATCCGGAGAGTTTCTCTGCCGGGCTCGACGGAATCCGGGCGACGATTTCGGCCCTCGGTAAGAAGATAGAAATTCACTCGCCGCTTATCGGCGAGCTTAATCTGCTCAATATTCTCGGGGCCTCAGCCCTGTCGGTGGCCTTGGGCATCGATGCGGCGGCGGTGGCGGAAGGTGTGCGGCGATGCCCAGGGGCCCCCGGCAGATTGGAGGCCGTCCCGGCTACACCGGGAGTTACGGTGCTGGTCGATTACGCCCACAAGCCCGACGCGCTCGAAGCGGTGCTGAAGACGCTCCGCGGCCTCTGCAAGGGCCGGCTGATTTGCGTCTTCGGATGCGGCGGCGATCGCGATCGCGGCAAGCGGCCGATCATGGGCGAGATCGCCGGTCGAAGTGCTGACTTGCCCGTGCTCACCTCCGACAATCCGCGCACCGAAGATCCGCTCGAGATTATTGCGGAGGTCGAGCAGGGGTTGGTCGCAGCTAAACTTTCACGACTTGCCGACGCGCGCCGCAAGCAGCGCGGCTACGTCGTCGAGCCCGATCGCAGGAGCGCGATTAAACTCGCGCTCGAAGTCGCCGAGCCGGGCGATGCGGTGATTGTGGCGGGGAAGGGGCATGAGGATTATCAGCTCGTCGGAGCCAGAGTACTCCAGTTCGATGATCGCGCCGTCGTCCGCGACATTGCGGAGCAGATGGCGCGCAGGCACAGTTGAAAAGGCCGCGCTCGCCGCGGCGGTGATGCTGTACCTGCTGCTCTACAAACTGCACGCGCATCACGCGGGCATCAACGTTCTGCGCTACGAGACGCTGCGCTCGGTGCTGGCGGGATTAGCCTCGCTAGCGATCGCTATGGCGCTCGGTCCGATGCTGATCGAGCGTTTCCGCTCCGCGCATATCGGCCAGACGATTCGCGAGGTGGTGCCGGTCGCACATCAGAAGAAAGCCGGCACGCCGACGATGGGCGGCCTGATGGTCTGTGGGGCGACGATTATCGCCACGCTGATGCTGGCCGATATCGCGAATCCTTACGTCTGGCTCGCGATCTTCGTGACCGTGAGCTTCGGCGCCATCGGCTTCGCCGATGACTACCTGAAACTCACCCGCGGCAGAGGTGCCGGACTCAGCGAATCGGCTAAGCTGATCTCGACCTTCTCCTGCGCATTTATTGCGGCGGCCTGGCTCTTCTGGGGCCTCG
>JASHQJ010000038.1 GCA_030037595.1 Candidatus Binataceae bacterium | reverse complement strand
AACGATCGTGCATCTGGACCGAGTGGCTGACGGCGCGCGCGGTGATCAGGAACGGGATGACCAGCACGAGCGGATCGAGGCCGAAGCCAATCAGGTTGATGAAGCCGAGGCCCCAGATCGCGCAGATTACGCCCGAGATCGTCGGACGCAGCGCGCCGCGCCAATCCCGGAAGTAGGCGTACAGCAACAGCCAGACAACGACGACAGTGACCAGGAATATACGGAAGACTTGCGGAGCGTAGTGGTAAACCCATCCATACAGAATCGGCTGGCCGCCGACGTAGATGCGGATCGATGGGTCTTTGTTGGGATCGACGACGATGCGGCGGATCTCGTCGAAGATGCGCCGGTAGTCGAGACGCGATTCGAGAAAGCTCGCCTGGATGGCAGCGGCGCGATCGTCAAGAGAAACGAAACGGCCGAAGATCACGCCGGGATTCTTGTGAACGTTCGCCCGCAGCTGATCGAGCTGTTCTTGAGTTTTGGGAATTTCGCTGGCCGGGATCAGCGGCGTGTTCAGGATAACTCCGCCCGCAAGCGGCCGGAAGTAGCTCGCCGTCGCCATCGATTGGACGGAACCGTGCTGGATTCCATAAACCAAATCGAGGTCACGCGACATATTGATGATCTTTTGGATGATCGGGGCCTGGTAGATCGTGCCGTCCTTGGCCTCAACCATGATCGTGACGTTGTTCACGCCGCCGAAGTACTGATCATACCTATGCGCGATCTGAACGAACGGATGATTCTGCGGCAGCAGATCTCCGAAGCTCGTCACCAGCCGCGTTTGCGCCGCGAAGTAGCCGAAGAATGCGGTGAGTGCGCCGACTATACCCAGCACCAGGAAGCGGCGGCGCAGGATCCATTCACCAAAGCGATACCAGACCATCGCGTTCTATCGTTCTCCTTGAGGATCAGCCCCGGCAGAAGCGCCAGGTCTTGCCACCGTCTTCAGTGTAGAGAATCACCCCCCAGCCAACGACCCATCCGTGCATCGCGTCGAAGAATCGCACCTGGCTGAGCCAGATTGGTACGGTCGGGAAGGCCGGATCGTGTGCCCACGCGGAGTTCGGCTGGAGCCTGAGCGCGGCGCCCGTGGCACCTACAGTCATGCCCTGATCGCTGCCGAAAAGATCGATCGAAAAGAGCGGCTCGCGCACGGGAATTTGTGGCGCTCCCGGCACGACGTTGTCCGGCGGCGCACCCGGCTTCTCAGCCTGATGCACGAAATGCCAGCTCGCGCCGCCGTCGTCGGTTTGGATTATCGCGCCTTCGAGGCCACACGCGGCGCCGTGTTTCTGATCGCGGAAAGATACGCTGAAGAATGTTGGGAGGATGAAATCGCGAAAGCGCGGATCCTCGTTGGGACCGAGCTGCCGTTTCCACTGATCGACCAGCGATTCCTGCTCCTCCTGCCACGTCGCGCCGCCGTTGCCGGTTGACCAGATGCGGCCCATCTCGCCGACTACCCAGCCGTGCATCGGATCGACAAAGCTCGCGCTATACAAGATCGGCTCCTGGTAAGGCAGGGCGTAGTCTGCGAGCTCTGGCGGAAAGAGCCGTTGGAGCTGGCGCTTTATGAAAGTCTCGCCGCCATCGGTGGTGCTCAGCACGAGTGCGCGATCACCGATGAAGAATCCATGCAGGCGATCAGGAAACGACAAGCCGAAGATGAACAGATTGGTGCGCGAGTTGACCTTCTGCCAGGTCTTGCCGCCATCCTGCGTGCGCATGATGAGCCCGTCCTGCCCGCAGAGGTAGCCATTCTGATCATCGACCATCTGGATGCCGAAGATGCCGAGATCGACGCCAAGGTCAATCTTCTTGAACGTCTGGCCGCCGTCGTCGGTCTCGAGCAGCTTGCCGCGGTCGCCGACTATAAAGGCGCGAGTGGGACTGGTTGGCCACACGTCGAAGAACTTGTCGGTCGGACGGATGTTGCGAACCGGCATCGGCGGGACCGCGATCTCGCGATGGCACGCCGCGGCGCCGAGCGCGACGATCGCAAATGCTGCGACGAGCAGACGATTAGCGCTGATGTTTCGCACCATTAGTCGGAATTCCGGAAGCGCAAATTTGCTCTATACTCAAGGAAAGCGCCGAGCTTATCAAGGTGCTTATTTGACGTGGCTGGCGTGCTAGCCGAGGTCTTCGAGCAGCGCGCCCGTAAGGTACTCACCCTCGACATGACCCAGCAGCACGGGATGGTCGGGGCCGGGGCCGAGCCGCCGAATCATCCGTAAGCTGCGCCCCGCCTTCGCCTGCGCGATTCGCACGGCGTGGATAAAATCCTCGCCGCGAAAGTGCGCTGAGCAACTGAACGTCATCATCCGGCCGCCCCGGGCCAGCGCGCGGATTGCAAGCGCGTTCAGCTCGACGTAGAGGCGGCCGGCGCGTTCGGCGTCTGCGCGGCTTCGCGCGAGAGGTGGAGGATCTAGCACGATCAGATCGAACTTGTCGGTCGTCGATGACAGGAACTTCTGCGCGTCCTCATGGGTAAGATCGATCTTCGTCGGATCGATTTCATTGTATCGGCAATTGCGGCGAGCCCATTCGAGTGCGCGGGCCGAGCTGTCGATCGCGATGGAATGCACCGCGCCGCCTTTGATCGCCGAAATCGAGAACAGGCCTCCGTAGCAATATGCATCGAGCACGCGCGCTCCGTCGGCGAGCCTTCCCGCGAGCGCGTGATTTTCGCGCTGGTCGAGGAAAGCGCCCGTCTTTTGGCCACGCTCGAAGTTAACCAAAATCCTGATTCCGTTTTCCTGCGCGATTGTTTCGCTGATCGAATCGCCAGCGAGCAAGGCCGTGCGGTCCACCAGGCCCTCCTGCTTGCGGACTGCACCGACGCTACGTTCGAGAATTGCCCGCGGTGCTATGGTCGTTTGCAGCGAATTAACGAGCAGCTCGCGCATGCGATCAGTGCCGGCCGTGAGCAGTTGCATTACGAGCACATCGTTGTAGCGGTCGACGACTACTCCTGATAGTCCGTCGCCGTCGCCGTTCAGCAGTCGATAGGCGTTGGTGTCGTGTGAGACAACGCGCTTCCTGAGCGCGACAGCATTCGCGATTCGCCGCGCGACCAGCTTGTCGACCGCAGGCGCTTCGGCCCACGCGAGCATGCGGACCGCGATCGTCGTCGCGAGGTTGACGTATCCGAGACCGAGCAGATCGTCCCCGGAGCTGAACACCTGCGCAATCGTTCCCGCTTCGGGACTTTGCGGCTCAACTCGCGCGATCGCCTGCGAGAAGATCCACGGATTGCCGCCGCGCACCGGGCCGTCGCGATTGGTCTTCAGAAAAACGCGCGCCGCGTCCGGCCTCACGTCTTCGGCCATTGCGCCTCGCCGGGCCGGCTGAAATCGCCGCTCCGTCCGCCGCTCTTGCGCACCAGCCGGATGCCCTCGATCCGCATCGCGCGGTCTATTGCTTTCGCCATGTCGTAGATCGTGAGCGCTGCTGCGCCGACCGCGACGAGCGCCTCCATCTCGACGCCGGTCTTTGAATCGGTAACGGCGCGCGCCTGGATTTCGAGCATCGAGCGGCGCTTATCCGGCGCGAAATCAACTTCGACGACTTCGAGCGGAATCTGATGGCATAGCGGGATCAGTTCATGCGTGCGCTTCGCCGCCATGATTCCGGCGAGACGTGCGGCGGCTATCGCCTCGCCCTTCATGAGCTTGCCGCCGATGATCGCGTCGAGAGTAGCCGGCGCCATCGCGACTGCACCGCGCGCGATCGCCTCGCGCCGCGTGACGTTCTTGTCGCCGACATCGACCATGCGGATTCGGCCGCGCGCGTCGAGATGAGTTAGGCGTGCCTTTGGCGAGTCTTTTCGTTTCTTGCCGGGCATGACTGAGAGCGGATATGAGCCTATGTTGACCGGCTGCGGCATTACAATGAAACTGAAACTGCTTCCGCAACTCCATTTCATCAGCAATCAAGGACGCTCATGGCAGACGAGATCAACAAGGTTGTGATTTTAGGTTCCGGGCCCGCGGGCCTTACCGCCGCGCTCTACACGGCGCGCGCGAATCTTTCGCCGCTGGTAGTCGAGGGACTCGAGCCTGGCGGCCAGCTCACGATCACGACCGAGGTTGAAAACTACCCGGGCTTCGAAAAAGGCGTCCAGGGGCCTGAGATGATGGAAGTCTTTCGGCGCCAGGTCGAGCGCTTCGGAACTAAGTTTCTCGCCGGTCACGTGAGCGAGGTGCGATTCAACAAGCGGCCGTTCGAGTTAGTAGTCGAGGGGAAAGTGATTCGCGCCGCCGCCGTTATTGTCTCAACCGGCGCGACGGCCAAGCTGCTTAACATCGAATCGGAAAAGCGATTGATGGGTTATGGCGTCAGTGCCTGCGCGACCTGCGACGGCGCGTTCTTCAAGGACAAGGAGGCGCTGGTGGTAGGCGGGGGCGACACCGTGATGGAAGAGGCGACGTTCCTCACGCGGTTCTGCTCCAAGGTAACGATCGTGCATCGGCGCGACACGCTGCGCGCATCGAAGATCATGCAGGATCGCGCGCGCAAGAATTCCAAGATCGCGTTCATCTGGGATTCAGTAATCGACGAGATCTTCGGCGAGCAGAAGACCGGCGTGTCGGGCGCACGCCTCAAGAACGTCAAAACCGGTAAGACCACCGACGTCAAGACCGACGCGGTCTTCATGGCGATCGGCCATCAGCCCAACACCGCAGTCTTCAACGGCCAGCTTGATATGGATGAGCTCGGCTATCTGAAAGTGCGGCCCGGCTCGACGTATACGAATGTCGA
>JASHQJ010000385.1 GCA_030037595.1 Candidatus Binataceae bacterium | reverse complement strand
TGCTATCAGCAAACGCTTGTGGGCCGAAACTCTTGGTCCATCCCGCATAGATAAAAAGACCTCCTAACGCTACAGACATGATCCAAAGGATAAGTCTATTATATAACTTCATCGTATCACCAATCCGCTAGTGAGCTTCCGGCATGCCTTTGTCGGTCCATCCCTGCCAACCGTCAGTAAATACCCGAACCTCACTATATCCGAGACTCATTAGAGCCCCCGCTACGAGACGGCTGTCGTGGCAGTCGCCACCCGAACAATAGACAACGATCGGTTGATCGCGATGTTGGTCAAGCGCGGGTCGAAGCGCCTTGTAACTTGCTGCAAAGTCGTCGCGCGGCAGGCTCAAAGCTCCCGGGATATGACCCTGATCATAGAAAGCCTTGTCCCGAGCGTCGAGGATCAGCGCTGAACCGCTTAGAAATATCGTTCGAAATCTATTGAACCCGATCGAATCCGAGCTGTTGAGTTGCATCGGTGGCGCGGCAATCAACTGCGCCAATTCAGCAGACAGGCGCTGCTCCGGTGACTGATAAGTCAATGACAGCGGAGCAGCCCGCATCCGATTGATTCCGAGCCCAACCGCGAGTGAGACAAACACCAGAACCAAAGTGTTCACGAAGTCGCGACCCATGCTCGAAACCGTATTCATCTAATGTCACTGTTCCCGATGGGCGTAGCGAGCACGCAAAGCATCTCTTATTTGATCGACCGGCGAACCTTCTTTCGCCATCTCCGCGGCGTCCATCGCCTCGCCCGTGCAGATCTCGCAAGATGCACCATGATAATCGCGATAGCAGTCGAGCAGGTTTTTGTGACCCAAAACCCGATCGCAGCCGCAATAGCAGTGAAGCTTTGCGAGCAGCGTGGGGTCCTGCTTAGCAACGATGTAAGCCTCGCGCGCGGGTCCGATGAATTGAAGTGGATCGAGCACAAGGGCATCTTCTGCTAGTGCGGCGTTCTTCTTGGTCGACGACGGGCATACCATGCAGCACTTCCCATTTATGCAAAAAGGCGCCGAACCAAAAGGTTCAGGAGTGAACAAGTGCCACACCAGCATGCCTCCTCCTACCGTCGACATTATGACACCGAGCACACCGAGCGAAACCAAGCGTACTCGCTTGTGGGGTCTCCACCAGCGATGGATCTGGCGCCTTTCCTTCCGCATTGCTCAGCTCGCGCTCAGAGCTTTTCTGAGATCCGCTGCAACCACGTCCGGCTTGATTATTTCTCCATTGTATTCGCGCAGTTCCTTGCCATCCGGAGCCAGCAGGAAAACTCCAACGACGTGCGACACCGAGCCATCGTCCTCCCGTTCTCTATGCAACTTGAACGCTGATAAGAGTGCGTCGACGTCACTCGGTCGACCGGTTAGAAAATACCATCCAGACCGGTTAACCCCATGTTCGTCTACATATTGTCGCAACTGGTTCGGTCCGTCGTGTTCAGGATCAATAGAAACTGACAACAAAGTGAACTTTGTTCCCAAAGCGGGACCCAGCTGTTGCGCTATGGCGTTCATGCGCCCCGTCAGCGTCAGGCAAGGACCCGGGCACGAGGTGTAGATGAAATCCACCAGCACGGGCTTACCCTTAAGCGACGACAGGTTGATCTCCTTACCGGTCTGATCGATCAAGTTCAGATTGGGCAGACAATCGGTGACGTTGGTAGCATTGTAAGCTCCCGATTGAGATTGGCAACCGACGGCAATCGCAAGCATGGAAATCGCCATCAACAGAGATCTCACGCCGACCTTCTTGCGGAGAACCCGCGAATGAGATCGCCATTCAGAATTCACTTGGTATGAGCGCATTGCTATTCTTCTTCTCCTCGAAGGAAATGGGATGCGAGGCCTCGATAGACGGAAATCAAACTCATCCGTACCGTCATTGACTAATCCGTCCCCGACACCCTAAGGACATCGGCTGCCAGGGCGGTCGCTTTGGTTTCGTGTGGTGTGTATTGCGCGATTTGACGTCCGTTTGGACCAACCAGAAAGAACTCGAGCACGTGGGCGATTGTGCCATCCTCGTCGTGCTCGCGTTGCAAGTTAAACTGTGCCATTAGCGCATCCACCGTGGCCGGCGGGCCTGTGAGAAACAGCCAGCCATCGCGATCTGCACCTTGTGCCTTCGCATAATCCAGGAGCTGCTTTGGACCATCATGCTCAGGATCCACCGTGACAGACACGAATGTAACCTTCCTGCCCAGATCTGGGCCCAATTTTTCTGCAATTCGTCGCATCTGCGCAGTTAACAAAAGACACGGACCAGGACAGTGAGTGTAGATGAAGTCGAATAGCACGGGCTTCCCCTTGAGAGAGGCCAGCGAGACCGCTTTGCCGTATTGGTCTGACAAAGTGAGGTTGGGCAAACAGTCCGCCTGACTGGATGGTGGGAACCCAACGCTGTCATCAGATGATGCCTGGCTTTGACGCGTCTTTGTGCAACCGCTTAGCGAGAGCGAAACTGCCAAACTGAAACTCGAAACAAACAGAAGAAGACGAAACGATAGGGTCCTCTTTGATTTTGAGGTCTTCATATCTGATAAGCTTTTCCATGGTGTTCCTTTACCCATGGTCAGTGGCTCCTCTTCATTGAGTCGCTTGGGCAGCAGAAGAAGCGCGCGACGCTGGCGTGGTCGAAATGTACTTCTCTGGATTCTTGAGGAAGGCGTCGCGCTCCATTTCGTCGCAAAAGTAGTAGTTCTTGTTGTTGTAAGTCGCGCCGGGTGTATCCTTCTTCACCTTCAGGTGCATGCCGCAGTAAGCGCATACGGTTTTCTTGCCGATGTCGCTCGCTGGCGGTTGAGCGAGGACGCTTGCGATATTACTAGAACCTGCGATCGAGTTCCCGACACCTGGTAGAACCGAAGCCAATAGAAGCAGTGTTACAGTTATAAGAATTGTCGATTTTCTGTTTGTCATGAACCCATTCCATCCCTCGGATACCGACTCGTAGATCCTCGAGGTCGGATCATTTGTGTTTACGGATTCCAACCCACAATCGGGTCTGGCAGTTCAGAACCTTATTCGATTCTTTTGCCCGCCAGGAAACGCCTTTCCTGACGCAGTCTAGTTACAGCGGGCGTTCCCATAGTAGGCAACGCTGCATCGCACCAGATCAAACCTATTTGAGAAAATTACCTAGACGTAGAGCTTTGGTGGTGGGATCTCAGGCCGAACATTGCCTTTTAGTAGGCGGTGTATTGTGGGTAAAACCAGTTGCCCCTGACTTGCAGGCACGAAGTCGGGAATCGATGGCCGAGGAAATGCCAACAGGAGGTGTGTTGAAGTAGTCGCGACCTGCAAGGGACGACATATATCTAGGGCGATCTCCGGGTGCTGTGGTCCGGAGACTAAAACCAAATCTGATGACAGAAAGCTTGCGCTGGCGGAAACAATTGCAAGTGCGACGATGACGATTATCGCCGCGCTCCTGTGTCTTGATCCTGACCGCTGCATCGCCTGTCAATCCTGGCTCTTTAGAACATTCGCCGCCACTTGGTTAACTCGGCGCTGCTGATTTGAACCTCGTCCCCATGAATCACGTAATTCAGCTTCCAGGGAACGCACGAGCCCGCTCCTCTCGCCAAGGAACTCAGCTTGTACCGGTTGCCGCAGTAACGGCAAACGATGTAGCCCCCAGAGCAACTGTAGCCTTGGCCATAGGCTGCGCACTCCTCACAAGCATCGATCGCAGCTTCGACTCGACCGGATTCGTCGCGTGCCAGGATGAACTTGACGCGAGCACCGTCATCACTCTTGTATAGATAAAATCTCGCCTCGCCCGCTGGCAGAGTTGCAATCGGGATAGAAATTGTTCCTTTTCCCCTGACCTCGATCAGCCGGGGGTCATTTTGGAGGGCAGCAAAGGAGATTGCCGCGGCCGCGAAAACAATCGAACCCGCAAGGGCGACAAGTCCGGGTCTGTTCGCCTTAACGTGGAGCATCGCATTTAAGCGCTACTCCGCTTTACGATCTCTGTCAAATCGATCTCGAAAATCGGGGGCAACCAAACCTTCTGTGTCCCTGGAGCTTGAACGCAATGGCGGTTTCTGCAATTACTTGCGTCGGATGGCGGGACTCTTTTCAATTACAAGTCGGCGGTTTTTAGCCTTCACTGTCGCCGTTCTTCTTCTGCTTGGCTTCATACCGCTTGGCACCGGACTCGCGCTGATCTCGACTCCGCAGCACGCGGAACTGTCGCTCGATCTTTGTCATCCCCTTCAATCATTTGAAACCGCTCAAACAGCTCCGATGGCACGCCCTTCGTTACCGGCAGTTGCGTTCGTGCGGCTGGAGCTTGGCGCTACGCCGGAGTTAACGGCTGCAAAATTTCTTCGCTTTATTTCTCCGCCCGAGACACCCCCTCCCGAATCAGTGGCCTAGCAGCTCCGTCCTCGAATCAGATTGTGATGCGGCATTGCTTGAAATGCCGCCCCACTGCGCTTTCACTCAGGCCGTTGGTGGGCAATCATGTATGGGAGAAGATTATGAAAGAGATGCATGCGCGCTCGCGGACAAACGCGGCGATCGCGTATCGGTTCGAAGGATTTCTGCGGCTGGGGGTCCTTCTGCTGTTGGCGTTGAGTGTTTGCTTTGCGCCTGCGATCACTTGGGCTTGCGCTTGTGGATGCGGTGTATTCGAAGTCGGAACCGCATCGCTATTTCCTCAGGGGGCTGGTGGCCAGGTATGGATGCAATGGGAATACATGAACCAGTACATCAACTGGCACGCCACACAACCAGCTTCGGGATTTTATAACAACGACAAGTACATTCGAACCAACTTCGTGGAAGCCGGCTTTCAGTACATGTTCAACCGAAGTTGGGGATTGATGGTCGAGGCGCCCTATTGGGTTCGGGATTACAAAGGTGCCTACACCGGCAACAACGACAACCTTCAATGGCATGATAACAATTCCATTGGAGATATCCGTATGCAGGCAATGTATACGGGTCTGTCGGAGGACATGTCGACAGGACTGCTGATGGGTATCAAGGTCCCGACCGGCGATTGGAGTTACCCATATTGGGATCGCGATACTCAGATCGGTTCCGGAAGCACCGACCTATTGATGGGCGCCTACAAGCTTGGAACTTTTCCTACGAAGATTTGGTCAGTTCCCCTGACTTACAGAGATCGCCCTTTCCATTGGTACGTGCAGGTTAACTACGATTTGCCGCTCTGGGCCCAGGATAGTTACACTCCAGGTAGAGAGGTTGATGGTGCAGTAGGTGCGTTCTATGACTTCGGCGACGTCGGTATACTAAATGAACTTGCTCCGATGTTCACGATGCTCGCGTCAGACCGCACCAGGGATACTGGCAACAACGCTGACCCCTCCGATAGTGGCTATACACGCTTTATCGCGGCGCCCGGGGGTGAAATTAGAGTCGGGCCGGTGCGCTTCTATGCGGACATCGAGTTTCCGGTTTTTCAAAACGAGAGAGGTTATCAGCTGACGGCGCCTTGGGCCACGAAAGTCATCCTGAGCTACAGCTTCTAGTCTCTTGCCGGTGCGAAGCCGATGCGTCTCGAAAAGCGGGCAATCACGATTGGATTGCTGCTCGTCTCCCTGCTCTCGGCTGGCCGTCCGGCATCCGCCAGCGCGGATGTCGGGCTGCCCGCGCCGGCGCTCGTGGTTGACGAGATTGGAGGATCGAAATTCGACCTGTCCGCTTTGCGCGGGAAGGTCGTGGTCATCAACTTCTGGGCGACCTGGTGTCCTCCGTGCCGCAAGGAGATGCCCGCTCTTACCGCGTTCTACAAGCAGTATCATGCTAAGGGAGTCGAGATGATCGGGCTCAGCGCGGATCGTCCTCATGATCGAAAGGACGTGGAATCGGTGGTGCAATCTCTGAATTATCCAGTCGCCATGCTCGAAGACGCCAAGGACAATGGGTTTGGCGAACCGAGCTCAATACCGGAGACATTCGTGGTTGATGCTGCCGGCGTAGTTCGAGCCAAGTTCGAGGCCGACGATAACGGAGTCACCGAAGAAAGCCTGGCCGCGGTGGTGCAGCCGCTGCTCCAGGCCCAAGCCCCCAACGCGTCTGCGACGCATTGACACGTTGTCCAAGAATCTCGAAAAGTTGCAAAAAAGGTTGCCGTCGCGAGGGTTGCCGCTGCGACGATTGGCCCTTTTAGTTTTCATCGTTTTCGCCGGTTGCGCGACCTCGACTGATAGCCGGACCTCGAAAATTCAGCAACTTCAGGAAGCGAGCCAGCAAATCGCCGCGCAAGAAGATCGATGTATGGACGCCGCGGTCAAACGCGCGGCGGACGCGACCTCGAAACTCGATCGCTCCGATCCGTCAGCCAAGCAACAGGTACAAGCGATCGATGCCCAGCGAACTCACGATCTGGCCGAATGCAAATCGGCGGCGGATCACGACAATCAAGTGTTATCCGCGCGTGTGATGGCTGAATATCAGCACGAAGCCGACGAGCAACGTGCGCGTGTGCTGATGTTGGAGGTAATAACGGCACCGTCTGCGGGACATTGAGTAATGCCCCGCGAGAATGGAAAGACACGATTAACTGACTGTTCCAGTGAACATTCAACTAAATTCCAATTATAATGAAGCTCTGAACCCATCCTATTGCGATCGAAGGGCGGGCAAACCGCTCATCGCCCTCGTGTTCATCGATGCTGGCGGTGGCCATCGCGCGTCGGCTACTGCGCTCAAGGAAGTTATCGAGCGGCAAGAGCGGCCGTGGAATACAGTGCTCGTAGACCTCCGAGAGCTCCTCGGGCCTTGCGACCCCATCCATAGCTGGACCGGAGTTCGAATTGAGAACTTCTACAACGAACTTCTCAAGCGCGGCATTACCATCGGCAGCGAAGCGATGCTGCGTTTCGGACAAGCGATAATCGGGTTTACTCACAAAAGTCTTGTTGATTCGTTTGCCCATCATTGGCGCAAGCTTCAGCCCGACTTGGTGGTATCGCTCATTCCCAACTTTAACAGAGCGATGCTTGAGGGACTCCGAGTAGCAGATCGTTCGCTGTCGGGAGGCCCCACGCCGCTCGTGACAATCCTCACCGATCTTGTCGACTCTCCGCCGAGATTCTGGATTGAGCACCACGAGCAATACCTGATTTGCGGCACGGCGGAGGCGGCGCAGCAGGCAACTCTGGCCGGGCATCCCGGCGATCACGTCTTTCGCACGTCCGGCATGATCGTCCGTCCTGAATTCTATGAACAAGCGACTTTCGATCGTCGGCGTGAGCGCGAGCGTCTCGGGCTTGATGCAGATTTGCTCACGGGCATTGTGATGTTCGGCGGTTGCGGATCGCGTCAGATGCTCCCAATCGCCAGGCGACTCGCCTCAGCTGGGTCACGTGCTCAGATGATCTTCATGTGTGCGCGCAACGACGAACTCGCAGCCAAACTTCGGCGGATTAGAATGCCCGTGCCGTGCGCCATCGAAGCGTTTACCTCCGACGTTGCGCGCCTCATGTCTGTTGCGGATTTCTACATAGGCAAACCAGGCCCTGGTAGCATCAGCGAAGCGCTTCTGATGGGACTACCCGTCATAGTCGAGCGCAACATGTGGACGATGGTACAGGAGCGCTTCAATACAGACTGGGTAGCACGAAATGAGTTAGGCATCGTGCTGCGCTCGTTCAGTGATGTTACCATGGGAGTTGCAGCAATGAGCAATCCGCAGCGGTTCGCGCATTTTCGTTCGCGGGTCGCATCATTGCGCAACCGCGCTGTGTTCGAGATTCCTGAAATTCTGACGACCTTGATGTCGACGGCGGCACTCCCGAACCAGACGCAAACACGTCAATCGCTCTTCAGGCATGACCAGCTTAAGTTGTGAACTAGCTACGTCTCGCAAAAGGCCGAATGTTATACAGCCAGGAGACAAGAAAATGAGAGAGCACCATTCAAGGCGAGAGATTCTCCAATTGGCCTTCGCATCAGTCGCCGTGGCAACCATGCTCGCGTGGCGACGCTCGAGGGCCGAAGAACCACAGGCAGTACAACAGGGACCATTCAAGCTCCCCGACTTGCCTTATCCCAAGAACGCCCTGGCACCTTACACATCAGCAGAAACTCTGTTCTATCATCACGACAAACATCACGCTGCGTACTTTAAGAAGCTAAACCAGCTGGTTCTGGGAACAAAGTACGCGGACATGCCACTCGAAGAGATTATCAAAGTCTCGGGAGAGGGGCCGCTTTTCAATAGCGCTGCGCAGAACTGGAATCACAGCTTCTACTGGAAGAGCATGAGCCCTCATGGTGGGGGCGAGCCTTCCGGGCCTTTCGCGGACCGCATCAGAAAGAATTTTGGTGGTTTGGCGGTGTCTAAAAAACAGTTCTCCGGAGCCGCAATGGGACAGTTCGGAAGTGGCTGGGCATGGCTCGTAAAGAAACCGGACGGCGCACTCGTCGTCGAGAAGACACCCAACACTGACACTCCCATATCGCGAGGTGAGCGCCCGCTTCTTACCTGTGACGTATGGGAGCACGCTTATTATATTGACTACCGCAACGAACGAGGAAAATACGTGGACGGATTCTGGAAGGTCGTGAACTGGGAATGGGTCGCAGCTAACGACGCCTAAGGCTCACTTCGCTACACACGCGTTAACCGGCGGACCCGCTTTGCATGATTCACCGACGTTACTTTGCTGGAATCGCTCACATTATCGCCATCGGGGCAATGATCCTAGGTACGGTCAAACCTGCGGCGGCAGTTGTGCCCGACACCTTCCTGGACGATATTCCAAAAGAAATCGCGGTGGATTTTGATGATCCACTGGATCTTCAGTTCGTGAAGCTTCAGGTTCTCGATGACAAAGGAGACGATCACGCTGTGGGCCCGCCGATGATCAGCGTCGACCGCAGGCGACTGTCGGTCCGAGTAGAGGGTCTGAAACCCGGTGTATTTGTGGTGAAATGGGGAGTGATTGACCACCACGGTAAGGTTATCCAAGGTTCATTCACGTTTGCGTTGAAACGCCCTAAGACTCTTGCACAGCACTGGGATTTTGAGGCAGAAGAAGCGCATCGGCACGCGATCGGCAGGCGGCTTCGGCTTGGTTAAAAGTCCCTCGAGCAGTCGAACCTCGAGCGCGGCAACTTGGTTGTTAGTCAAACTCCACCAAGGAGAATTCAAATGAATGTGAAACCTGATCGTAGGAGCTTCCTGATTAGGAGCGTAAGCCTGATTGCTGCATCCGTCCTCGGGTCGGCAACGCTGGCTTCGCTCGCAAAGGGACAAGAGGGCAGTCAGACAAGCGACCCGGAGGGAGCAACCGGCTATACAATGGCAGTCGACACCACGATGCACTGCGGCACATGCGAATTCTGGGGCGGTCCGCGACGGCTTTCTCAGGACGGAAAGATTATCAGCATCACCGGACTCGGGTGGTGCAACAATCCCAAGAGCCCAATGTTTCAGAAAATCACAACGCCTGATCACGGTCCGATGGATTCGTGGCGAAAGTGGGGGGCGCTTGGATAATGTCTTGCAATTCCGTCGGCGTCCTCTCCAGACGCGCTCCCCGGCGCACCACATAAGGTCGGAGCGCGAGAATACCGCACGGAATTGCGCGCTCATGTTGATCGCCTGGCCGACAGCTCAAAGATCGCTTCCTCGGTCCGATCGGTTCCCTGTAACTGCAGATGTGGCCACGTTCTAATTCGCCGCCGTGATCCTTAACCTCTTGCTTGCCTGTCCAGCGGCCAGTCGCGCCTGTCCATCCATCCACTTACGACTGGTGCCCATCGCAGCGAGGCTTTCCACTCCCGCCTCTGCTGACGTGCAGTTCCAAATGGATGCGCGGGAGCATATTCGATCATAACTTGCACTCGGCGGGCGATCTCTTCACTCTTCATTTCTGCGACAAGTGCCAACGCGAAGTCGAGACCGCCGTCGCAGCCGCGGCAGTCAAGCGAGGATTCGATGCTAGAAGGCCGCAGACACTTTCTATAGCGGAGTTTTGGCATAGGTAACTTGTATGCTCTATGGCTTGCTTTATGCGGACGCTTGGGCAGTTTATGGTCGAACGACGCAAGGAGCTGGGATTGAGTGGGCGGGAGGTAGTGGCGGGGGTGCGCAACTCAGACGGCAAGCCGATCACGATCCCGTATCTGGAGACCTGGAACATGACCGGCGCAAGCCCTCGGACAAGGTCCTGGTGCAGCTAGCCAAGGTTCTCAAAGTGGAGTCAGATGTGCTCTATTTTCTAGCAGGCCGGGTACCGGCCGACCTCACCGCGGAGAGCATCATTAGTGCTCAAGGCCTTGCCGCTGCGTGGAAGGCCTTCCGCCGCGAGGTGAAGCGCAGGAAATGAACGGTGAAGACGATCCCCGACAGAACGGGGCGTTTCAAAGAGCGACCATACTGGCAGAGCACCGTGCTCGACCAGCAATGCGAGAAAGCGGTCACCGGTTTTTTGCCGAGTGAAACCGTCGCTTGCTTAGTCATTTTGACGAGTGGGGATTGGTTCCATGACACGATGGCCGAGTGCGCGTGCGAGCCTTCAAGGTCAAGGTAGAGGGGGAACTGATCGCTGTTGGCGTTTGCAGTTGCATCCAGTGCCAGAGGCGAACCGGCAGTGTGATCGGTACTGACGCATATTTTCCGAAGGATAGCGTGCAACCGGTTTCCTGGGCGCCTGACATATTCGTACGTCCGCGCCACTCCGGCGCAAAGTTGAGCATCCACTTTTGTCCGGCGTGTGGCTTGAGCTTGCCCCGATTCTGTAGACACTCGGGTTAGGCGGCCAATTTTCTCTGCTGAGCCCGTTCGAATTCATCGGGGCAGCGAAAGCCTAGCGCGGAATGGCGCCGGCGGCGGTTGT
>JASHQJ010000384.1 GCA_030037595.1 Candidatus Binataceae bacterium | reverse complement strand
GTCATCGATATCCACACGGTCGGCGCGGGCGGTGGCTCGATTGCACGCGTTGATTCGGGCGGGTCGCTGCATGTCGGCCCTGAGAGCGCAGGCGCGGACCCAGGACCGGCCGCGTACGGACGCGGCGATTTGCCGACCGTGACCGACGCCAACCTCATTGCGGGCCGACTGCTCGCCGCGCACTTTCTCGGCGGCGCGATGAAGCTCGATGTGGCGCGAGCGGCGCGTGCGCTGAACGCGCTCGCGCGGCAGATGAAGTCCGCGCCGCTCGAGGCCGCGCGCGGCGTGATTCGCGTTGTCAACGCGAACATGGAGCGTGCGGTGCGCGTGATCACCGTCGAGCGCGGCTACGATCCACGCGACTTTGCGCTGCTCGCATTCGGCGGCGCCGGCCCGATGCACGCGGCCGAGCTCGCACTGGATCTCGGAATCCGCCACGTCATTTTTCCGCGCAACCCCGGTCTGCTCTGCGCGTGGGGCGCGCTCTCAGCGCCGCTCGGCCGCGAGTACTCGCTCACGATTCGCGAGCAGAAGCCCGACTATCGAAACCTGATGCGCCGCGCCGCGCCGATGATCGCGCGCGCCAGGCGCGAGCTGGTCAGCGATGGCGCCGACGGGCGAAAGATTAGCAATGAGCTTCGCGCTGACATGCGCTATCGCGGACAGTCTTACGAACTTGAAGTTGCGCTTAGCCCCAACTTCCTCGCCGAGTTTCACGCGGCGCATCGGCGCGCGTTCGGTCACTCCACTCCCGGCGCGCCGGTCGAGGTTGTTAACCTGCGTCTGCGCGCAATTGCTGACGAAGCAGTCGCGGCTCCCGCGCGCATCGGGAAGCATCGCGGCAAGGCCGTCGCCGAATCGCGCACACGCACGCTCGTCGGTAATCGCGAACGTTCGATTCCGGTTTACGCGCGCGAGCGGCTCGGCGCGGGCGCGCACATCCGCGGCCCCCTGATAGTTACCGAACTCAGCGCGACCGCATACGTTCCCCCCGAGTTTACGATGTCGGTCGATAACTTCGGAAACCTGCACCTGGAGGCGCGATGAAGCTCGATGCGGTCGCACTCGCAGTGATGAACAATCGGCTCGGCGCGATCGCCGAGGAGATGGGTGTGGTGCTCGGCCAGAGCGGCTATTCGCCGAATATCAAGGAGCGGCACGATTTCTCGTGCGCGATATTCGACGCGCGCGGCGAGCTGGTCGCGCAGGCCGCGCATATCCCAGTTCATCTCGGCTCGACTCCGCTTTCGGTGCGCGCCGCAATCGAGCGGCTTCAGCTCAACCCGGGTGATATCGCGGCGCTCAACGATCCGTTCGCCGGCGGAACGCATCTGCCGGACCTCACGCTCGTCACGCCGATTTTCCTCGACGGTGAGAAGCGGCCGTTCGCGTACGCCGCCAACCGTGCGCATCACGCGGATATCGGCGGGATGGCGCCTGGGTCGATGGCGCTGGCAACAGAGATTTATCAGGAGGGCTTTCGACTGCCGCCGGTGAAAATAGCGGTCGGCGGCGAAGTTGCGCCCGACGTCCTAGCGCTGTTTCTCGCCAACACGCGTGTGCAGGAGGAGCGCGAGGGTGATCTGCGCGCGCAGATTGCGGCGCTGAACGTCGGCGCGGATCGGCTCCGTGCGCTGGTCGCGACTTCCGGCCGCGCGATGGTGTCGTCGGCCATGGAAGCGCTTAAGGACTACGCGGCGCGCCTGATGAGCGCGGCGCTCCGCGAGATCCGCGCCGGCATCTACCGCGCCGAGGATTTCATGGATGACGACGGCTTCGGCAGTGGCCCGGTTGCGATTCGCGTCGCGATCAAAGTTCGCGACGGCCGCGCGATCGTTGACTTCACGAGATCGGCGCCGCAGGTGCGCGGCTCGATCAACGCGAACTATGCAATCACGCTCTCAGCGACCTTCTACGCAATGAAATGCCTCGCGGCCGAGACGGTGCCGGCCAACGAAGGTTTGATGCGTCCGATCAAGCTCATCACGCCGCTCGGCTCGATCGTCAACGCGCGCGAGCCAGCCGCAGTAGCGGGCGGCAACGTCGAGACCTCGCAGCGAATTGTCGACGTTCTGTTCCGTGCGCTCGCGAAGGCCGCGCCCGATCGTATTCCGGCCGCCAGCTCGGGCTCGATGTCGAATCTCACGATCGGCGGCTTCGATTCGTTTCGCGGCCGCCACTTCTCCTACTACGAGACGATCGCAGGCGGCGCCGGCGCATCGCCGAGCCGCGCGGGCGCATCCGGAATCCACACGCACATGACCAACACGCTCAACACGCCGATCGAGGCGCTCGAGGCCTACTATCCGATGCGCGTGACGGAGTATCGAATCCGGCGCGGCTCGGGCGGACGGGGACGCATGCGCGGCGGCGACGGCCTGGTGCGAGAGATTGAATGCCTGGTTGATTCGAACGTGAGCCTGCTGACGGAACGGCGGCGGCTTAAGCCGTGGGGACTCGCGGGCGGCGGCGCGGGTGCCCTGGGAATCAATTCAATCGTGCGCGCAAATCGAAAAACGAAGCTGCCGGCGAAGACCAACGTCGATGTGAAAGCCGGCGAGCGTATCCGGATCGAAACCCCCGGCGGCGGCGCCTGGGGCAGCGTTAGCAGCGCGAAAGGCGCGGTAATGGCATCGCTGATCGTCAGAACTTCGCCCCGAACCACACCGGACTAGATTCAAATGAACACACCGGGATCGACTCCGAAGCGAGCGCCCAGCGCGCGCATCTGGTGGACGTTCAATTCGCGCTTGTGGTTGAGGATCTCAGATACCACGCTCTGCCCCCCAAGTTCTTTCTTCAGATCCACCTGGGTAAGCGCGTGCTGGTCCATCAGGAAACGGAGCATGTCGACTCCGGAGACATCCGGCATCTCGTGATGCTCCTTGTCGTAGCCCTCGATCAGCGCGCTCAATGTTTCGATCAGCCGATAACGAGGATTCTTGGGCTTGTCGCCGATCTCGTCGACGAGCTGGTCGAGCAGCTCGACCGCGCGATCGTATTCAGCCTCGGTGCGAGGGGCGACGAAGAGCCCTAGCGCCTTCGGACTCGGAAGATTTACGGATAAAGTACGTGATTTCATAGCGATAAAATGTAATGAGGTAAATTGGTGGTGCTATTAAACACGTTTCTTGCACGCTCCCGAGTCGTACTCCTCGTGTGTCAGGAGCGACCGAACGAAGAGGCGTCGCGTGTTGAAGTGGATTGCCGCGATTAGACGAAACTTGTTTCCTCCTACATCGAAGACGAATAGTTCTTGTGCACCGACCTTAAGATAGTCCAGGCTTCCGAAGGTCCGCTCGAGATCGGGAAAGCTTCGGAAGTTCGTTTTCTCAATAAGCTTTCTCCATGCACTCAGCGCTTTCGCGGCGCACGGATTCACTGCTGCAAATTCCCTAAGCGCCTTCCTCGAGATCACCCGCACGGAAAGCTAATATAGCAACTTGCAATAGTTCGGACAAATGGATCTATCGCGGAATCCGATATTCTAGAAAATCTTTCACCAGATGTTCTCAAATCACGCCTTCTTTGCGGAGGCGGGTCACAGCCCTAGAATCGATGCCGAGCTCCTCGAGAACTTCGTCGGTGTGGGCTCCCAGAGCCGG
>JASHQJ010000383.1 GCA_030037595.1 Candidatus Binataceae bacterium | reverse complement strand
CAGAAGGCCGCGTCTGTCCTGCTCTGGGCGACGCAGGAGATGGAGACGCGGTACCTGATGATGCGCGAGCTGGGGGTCCGCAATATCGACGGCTACAATCGCGCGCTGAGTTCGGGAGTGCCGCTCTCGCGGCTCAAGACGGCAGGGCAGGGCATTCCCGCCTCCGACGATCCTAACGATCCAGCGGTCGGCTCGATCGGGCATCGCAAACTCCCCAAGATCATCATCGTGATCGATGAGCTCGCGGACCTTTTGCTGGGCGAAGGCAAGACCGTCGAGCGCGATATCACGCGGCTTGCACAGAAGGCGCGCGCCGCCGGCATTCACTTGATTCTCGCGACGCAGCGGCCTTCGGTGGACGTCATCACCGGTCTTATCAAGGCGAACCTGCCGGCGCGCATCTCGCTGCAGGTGACCTCGCGCGTCGACTCGCGCACGATTCTTGATTCGATCGGCGCAGAGCGCTTGCTCGGCGCCGGTGACATGCTGTTCATGCCGCCCGGAAGCGCGAAGCTCCGTCGCCTGCACGGGCCGTTCGTGTCGGAGGCCGAGATTCGTCGCCTCACGGATTTTCTCCGCGAGCAGGGAGCGCCCGAATACCGCATGGAGATCCTCGACACCAAGCCTCCCGGCGAGGAGAACGGAGGCTTGAGCGCCGGCGAGCGCGACGAGATGTACGACGAGGCGGTGCGGATAGTGATGGAGACCAATCAAGCGTCGATTTCGATGATCCAGCGGCGCCTGCGTATCGGCTACAATCGCGCGGCGCGGATGGTCGAGTTGATGGAGCGCGAGGGCATCGTGATGCCGCCCGACGGCGCCAAGCCCCGCGAAGTCCGCCTCCGCAGCGTGAAGTAAAAGGCGAGTTTCAGGCGATCACGGCGTGCCACACAGCGTGCCGTTCTGATCGCATTGCGGTGTGATACCTCGATCGCGCTGCAAGGCGTTCAGGTCATAGATCGCGTGCTGAGTCGGCGTGTTCGCGTTGCAGCCGCATAGCTGGCTCGCGCAGCAACTGCATTGCGCGGCTTCCTCGGCCTTCGCGATTTCGCTGATATCGCATGCGCTCGTGGCATTGCTCTCAGTCGTCAGGCCCGAGCATGCCTGCTGCGACAAATCGCGATCATCACACTGGGCGGTGCAGAGCGTCGAGTCGCAGGTATAGCCGGCTTGAATGCCCTTGCTGCTGCAGGTCGTGTACTCCTGACAGACCTTCGTGCAACTGATTCCGGGCGGCGGCACATATGGCGTCGATTGACGCGGCAGCAGGGGACAGCCGAGAGCGCCGGGCGCGTCGGGAAAGCATCCGCTGGTCGCCGGCGTTGTTCCGCTCTCATCGGGATTGTAGGCGGCCGACCAGACGAGGTCGTCGCCGAGGGTGCATTCCTGATTGTCCGCGCCGACCTGGTAGGGGCCGTTGTAAACCGGGCATGAGCACTGGACGATACCTGTCTTTGCGGTATCGCTGGTGCGGTAGCATGGCGCCGTCATGCATCCGGCGTAGGGCGCCTGCCCGCAGTTCGTAACGCCCAGGCCGTTGGTCGGAATACAGTCGAAGCTGAATGCCGAGAGCAAGTCGGCGCCGGGAATCAGGGTCTGATTGTTGATGTAACTACAGACGGGCGCCATGTTCGCATGATTCTGGCAGCCGCTGCCGTCCTTGCCACAGGTCGCCACGGTCTGAAGATAAACGGGATAGTTCAGGATCGCGTTGATATCGACGAAGTAGGTCCCGTACGGGATCTGATAACAATTGCAGTTGGCGAACCTGCCATCGGGCGTAAGCTCGCACGAAAGATCCGCCGAGCCGGTTCCGCCCTGGCTCGGTCCCGAGTAGTAGCAGAGCGCGAACGGTCCGCCCTTGCATTGGAGGAAGTTGGAATTCTCCAGCAGCACGTTCGCATAGGCGGGGACGGGAGTGCAGTCCCTGCCTTGGCATCCTTCGGGGAGCCTGGTCGTGGCGAAAAGCGGACTATCCCAGAAGAGGAAAGTGTTGGGTACGAAGTGGACCTGGCGGCTGAATGGATTGAAAGATGCTGCCGGCGCGGGTTGCAGATCGGCGAGGGGACTGCGAGCGGGAAGCGGCTGCAACTGCGCCCCGGCAATCGTGGGTGCGAAGGTCGCTATTAGAACACATATCGCTGCGAGCAGGTTCCTCTTCGCACCACTTGGCTCCATCGTCACCTCCCGGGCTAGCTCCCATTAACAATTTGCACTCGCAGTGGATAAATCTACCAGTAGAGATTCAAAGTCAACCGGTTGGGCTCCGTGCGCTTCGAAGCCTTTGCACGACCGGGCCGTCCTACTTAAATGGGAGGCCATGAGAACTTCGTCTTCAGCCATAATTCCCGCAATCCTGGTCGCGATCGTCGCCGCGATGCCCGCGTATGCAGCGCACGATTCCAATCCGAACCTCAAGCATGTGCTCGACGGCATCCAGCGCCGCTACCAGGACACGCAGTCTTTCTCGGCGTCATTCAGCGAGGAATTGAGCACGGTCGGCGCCGCGAAGCGCGAGCGTTCGGGCGCGGTCTATTTTATGAAGCCCGGCAAGATGCGCTGGAATTTTGAGTCGCCCGACACCGAGACAATCGTGAGCGACGGCACGACGATGTATAATTACGATCCGGACCTCGACCAGGTAATCGAGACTCCGCTGCAGCAGGCGCTCGCCTCGAGCAGCGCGGCGGCCTTCCTGCTCGGCGTCGGCCAGCTCGAGCACGACTTCAGCGCGACGCTCGGCCCCGCGACCGCAGGAGCGCAGCAAGTCACGCTGGTGCCCAAGGCCGGGGGTAATCAAATCGAACTGACGGTGGATTCGACGAACTATGACATCAAGGGGCTGACTCTCAAGGATCAGCTTGGCAATACGACTGCGATCACGTTCAGTGACATCAAGCGCAACACGCCCTTCTCCGATTCGATGTTCGCGTTCAAGGTGCCGCAAGGGGCCGATATCGTGACGGCGCCTAGCCGTCCACAGTAGCTCCCGCCGCGTTGGGCTGATTCTTGCATCGCCCGCATTGCCTCGCTCTGAGGTCGCGAGTACATATATGTCCCCTTGGATTGGGTTCTCTGAACCATGGAAAAAGTTCACCTGCTCACATTGGGATGTCCGAAGAACCTGGCGGACAGCGAACTGATGCTGGGCGCACTGGTGCGCGCGGGTTTCGAGATAACGCTCGACCCCGATGACGCCCAGGTGCTGCTGGTGAACACCTGCGCCTTTATCGAGGCCGCCAAGAAGGAATCGCTCGACGCGATTCTCGAAGCCGCGGAGGCCAAGCGGCGCGGGCATGGCAAGCGTCTTGTGGTCGCTGGATGCCTCGCGCAGCGCTACGGCGAGGAGTTGAGGGCCTCGATGCCAGAGGTGGACGTGTTGGTTGGCACCGGGAATTTCCTCGATTTACCTGAACTTCTGCGGCGCACGGAGACACCGGAGCATCGCGAGATAGCCTACGCCGGCGCAGCGCATCTGCTGCCGAACGCCGACATGGCGCGGGTCAAGACGGGCGCATTCTTCACTTCTTACTTGAAGATTTCCGAAGGCTGCAATCATAAGTGCGCCTTCTGCATAATCCCCAAGATTCGTGGATCACATGAAAGCCGGTCAGTCGCCGACCTGGTAGCAGAGGCGCAGCAACTGGCGGATCAGGGCGTACGCGAGTTGAATCTCATCGCGCAGGACCTGACAGCCTACGGCCGCGACCTCGATCCGCCGACGTCGCTCGCGGGGTTGCTGCGGGAGCTCGCGAAAGTCGAGCAAATCCGCTGGATTCGGCTCCTTTACTGCTACCCGAATTTCGTGACCGACGAGTTGCTCGACACGATTGCTGAGCTTCCCAATGTTGTCAAGTATGTAGACATCCCGTTGCAGCACGGCGATGACGCGATCCTGCGCGCCATGCGCCGCGAGCGGTCCGCAGCCGCGTTGCACCGGATTCTCGAGCGCATCCGAAAGCGAATCCCCGGCGTGGCGATTCGCACCTCATTCATCGTCGGCTTCCCCGGTGAAACCGAAGCTGCGTTCAAGCGTCTAAACGACTTCGTGCGCGAGGAACAATTTGATCGGATGGGCGTGTTTACCTACTCGCGCGAAGAGAACACCGCCGCGTACGACTTGGCTGACCAGGTGCCCGAATCCGTCAAGCGCGCGCGGCGAGCCGAGTTGATGGAGACGCAGGCGGAGATATCGCTGAAGAAGAATCGCGGCCTGATCGGGCGCGAATTGGAGGTCCTGGTCGAGGGACCGATGGCCGGGCGCGCCACGCGGCTTCGCGGGCGAACGAGCGGCCAGGCTCCGGAAATCGACGGAGCGGTCTTTCTGAACGGTGAGGCTGAGCCGGGCGAATTCGTCCGCGCGCGGGTCGATCGCGCGCTCAGCTACGACCTTCACGCCAGCGTCGCGGCAGGACACGCTTAATACTTTCGAACAGGAGTTAGAATCAGATGGCGAAGAAACCAGCACCCGCGAACCGCAAGAAATTCCTAGCCCGCGTGCGCGAGTCTTTGCTGGACACAAAGGCCAGGCTGCTGAGTGAAATCGATTCCGAACTGAAGGCCGAGCGCGAAGCCAATAAGGACGAGGGCATGGACGCCTATGACCTTGCCTCTGAAGAGCGCGACCGCGAAATCAATTTCATCCTCTCGGACCGCGAACGGGTGAAGCTCAAGCAAATCGACGACGCGCTCGAGCGTATCGCTGATGCCTCCTACGGAGTGTGTGAGTCGTGCGGCCTGGAAATCGCGGAGGAGCGCCTGAGTGCGATGCCGTTCACGCGGCTTTGTCGCGATTGCCAGCAGGATCAGGAACGCGAGGCCAAATCGCAGCGCCGCTTCGAAGACGAGCGCAACACCTATCGCAAGCTCGGCTCGACCGACGCCGACGAGGAAAATGGTTGAGCGGTCGGACTATCTGGCCACTGATGCGTTTCTCGGCGTGCGAAAAAATTCTTGCGTGCCTTCGCGTCGCTACGCGTCGATCGGATTGCCCTAGCATCTTGAAGCGCTTACCGCAGCCTGTGCATAGCTAGCGCGTCCTTTACCAGAGCGGCCAAACATAGCATCCTGTTTGCTGTGCCCGCGTGACTCGATTGAGTCGCCCGCACCAAAAGAGCAGCCAAACCATTCATGAGAATCTTTACCGACCACGTCGGTTCCACGGAGGAATCCGGCAACCTGTTCGAGCTGATTCGAACTAATCTCTCCGCCGTAAAAGCGATTATCGCTGTCGCGAGTGTAAAGGGCGGCACCGGCAAGAGCACGATGGCGGTTAATCTGGGCGCTGCGCTTGCGCTCAAGGGTCGCAAGGTCGCGATCACTGACGGCGATCTGAATGCGCCCAGCGTTCTCTCGATGCTCGGGATGAAGCCTTCGCGCCACTTGCCAATGCTTGAAGGAATTGAGCCGGCGGCAGGCCCGTACGGACTGCGCGTAGTCTCGAGCGAGATGCTGCCCGGTGGGGAGCCACCGCCGGTCAGCTTCATCAGTGATGAAACC
>JASHQJ010000037.1 GCA_030037595.1 Candidatus Binataceae bacterium | reverse complement strand
GCCAACCGGGAAAAGGGGGGCAAACCCCGGTCAGCAACGGTATTGTACGTAACTTTTAGCGTGTTGCAACAATTCCAAGAGAGCCAAAAAATCGACCGATCTCCTGGTTTCAGTCGGTTGTCCCGATAACTTTCTGTTGACAGAAACTTTACTCAGCTTAACCGATGTTAACGCGAATCTCAATTGCTAATCATTTTCAGCCGCCGCCTATTGCTGGCAGAAAGTGGACCTCACTTGACTCGCCGACTTTCTCCAGCAGCCCAAATGTAGCCATCTCACCGTCAATTGAAACCGCTACCGAAGGCCTCAGATCGCCGTCTTGCAGCAACTGTGAGGCAATTCCTGGGAACCTCGTGTCAAGATTGACGATCAACTCCTTGAGTGTGTTTCCCGCTACCGCGAGGCGCTCGGCACCGCCAGTGTACTTGCGAAGCAGAGCGGGGATTATGACGGTTGCCATATCACAAAAATGAAAGGGCCGGGCATTCAACCCGGCCCTTGAACGGCATTCTATACCTCAGTCGGCTGCCGCCGAATCAGTGGTCGTTCGGTTCTTCAGGATTTGCTTGAGCAGCCGCGGCGGAGACATCGGGAGCTCCGTCATCCTGATGCCGATCGCGCGCGCAATCGCATTTGCGAGCGCTGCCGGCGGGGGCACAATCGACACCTCGCCCACACCGCGCACGCCTAGCGGATGCCCGGGGTTCGGCACCTCAACAATGATCGTTTCGATGAGCGGCAGGTCGAGGCAGGTAGGCATTCGGTAGTCGAGGAGCCCGGTGTTCCTGAGGATTCCCTTCTCGTCGTAGAAGTACTCCTCGTTGAGGCCCCATCCGATTCCCTGCGCCGTCCCGCCCTGCATCTGGCCCTCGACGTAGCTCGGATGAATCGCCTTGCCGGCATCCTGGGCGATCGTGCAACGGAGCACCTGGACCTTGCCGGTATCGGGATCGACTTCGACATCGACGCACGTGGTCGCGAATCCCGGCCCCACGCCCCGCGCATTGACGCTGGCGCGTCCGCTCACGGGTCCTCCAGTGCGCGCGAGCTTGCTCGCGAGCTGCTTCATCGACAGCGGCGGAACACCGTTCCCCGAGGCGCGGAAGGTGCCATCGACGAACTCGATCTCCTCCGGCTTCTTCTCCATCGCCTTGGCCGCGCGCTCTTTCAGCTGACGGAGCGCGTCGTGAGCCGCCTCATAGACCGCGGTTCCGGTCGCGAATGTAACCCGGCTGCCGCCAGTCACGTCGGTATGGCCAATCGAGTCGGTGTCAGCCACGACAGGACGCACATCGGTCACCGCCAGGCCCAGCACCTCGGCCGTGATCATCGCCATCGAAGCGCGCGAGCCGCCGATATCAGGCGAACCCGTGACGACGCTCGCCGTTCCATCGGTATGGATGTTCACTGTCGCCGACGATTGCATGCCAGCGTTGAACCAGAAGCCCGACGCAACGCCGCGTCCGCGATACGGGCCGGTCAGCTTCGACTTGTAATGGTCGCTGTTCTTGATCGCCTCGCAGGTCTCGATAAATCCGATGCGCTTGAAAGGAGGGCCGACAATCTGCGGCGTGCCTTCCTTCACGCCGTTCTGGATTCGCATCTCGAGGGGGTCGATGCCGCACTTCTGCGCCAGCTCATCGAGCACGGTCTCCGAGGCCATCGCCGCGTTGGTCGCACCCGGCGCGCGATAGGCCGCCGTCTTCGGACGATTCACGACTACGTCGTACGCATCGATGATGAAGTTGTCGATGTTGTACGGGGCGATGATACACATCGCGCCTGCGCCCACCGGCGAGCCGGGGAAGGCGCCCGCCTCATACGCCATCCAGATTTGCGCGGCGATGATCTTGCCGTCCTTGGTCGCGCCCATCTTGATTTTGATCTTCGAGCCGGAGGTCGGTCCAGACGCGCGGAGCACCTCGGCGCGCGACATCACGAGCTTCACGGGATGGCCGGTCTTCTTCGAGAGCAGGACAGACAGCGGCTCGAGATAGATCGTCGTCTTGCCGCCGAAGCCGCCGCCGATCTCGGCCGGCACCACCTTGATCTTGCCGACCGGAATTCCGAGCACCTGCGCGCTCAGCGAGCGCACGTCGAACGCGCCCTGCGTCGAACAGTAAATCGTCGCCTGGCCGTCGGAGTTGTAGATGCCGACAGCATTGTGCGGCTCGATGTACCCCTGGTGGACCATCGCGGTCGTGAACTCGCGCTCGATCACGAAGTCCGCGGCCTTGAACCCGGCCTCGACGTCGCCGCGCTTGAACTGCAGATGCGACGCGACGTTGGTCTGCTTGTTGCCCTCTTCCTTGTTGCGCAGATCGCTCAACAGGATCGGCGCGCCCGGCTTCATCGCGGCGTCAACCGTCATTACGGGCGGCAGCACTTCATACTGAACGTCGATCAGCTTGAGCGCTTCCTCGGCGATATGCGGGCTGGTCGCGGCAACCGCGGCGATCGCATGGCCGTCATAGAGGACCTTGCCGCGCGCCAGGATGTTCATAGAGAGGTAGTGCGGATTGATCGCCATCTCGCCCGCCTGCTCGAGCTTGCTCTCAGCCTCGGGCAGATCCGCAGACGTCACGACGGCCTTCACTCCCGGCAGCGCGAGCGCCTTCTCCACGTTGATCGATTTGATATTGGCGTGGGGATGCGGGCTGCGGAGCACCTTGCCATGCAGCATGCCAGGAAAAGCGTAGTCCGCGCCGTAACGCGCGCGACCAGTGACCTTATCAACGCCGTCGTGGCGAATCGGTCGGGTGCCGATAACCTTGAATTTGCCTTTGCTGTTCGTTCCTTCCATGGTGAAACCTCTTCAGGTTGCGATTGGCTGCGACTAGCGTGCCGCTGCTTTGCCTTCGTTCGCCGCAGAGCGAAGTGACTGCGCCGCATCCTGCACCGCACGCACGATCTTGTCATAGCCGGTGCATCGGCAGAGATTGCCAGCCAGCGCGTAGCGAATCTGCGCTTCGGTCGGATTCGGATTACGATCAAGGAGAGCTTTTGCCGCCATCAAAAATCCTGGCGTGCAGATGCCGCATTGCAGGCTCGCATGCTCGAGAAACTTCTGCCGCAGCGCGTGAAGCTGCGCGCCCTGCGCGAGGCCTTCGACGGTGGTGATGTTCTTGCCTTGCGCCTCGGGCCCGAGCATCAGGCACGAGCACACCACGCGGCCGTTCACCATTATACTGCATGCGCCGCAGTCGCCCGTGAGGCAGCCTTCCTTGGCGCCCGTCAGTTCCAGCACGTCGCGCAGGCATTCGAGCATGCTCTGGCGCGGCTCGCACAGGAACTCGACGGCTTCGCCGTTGATCGTGGTTTCTACCAGTGTCTTTCTGGACATGTCCGCTGTCCTTCCCGACTA
>JASHQJ010000382.1 GCA_030037595.1 Candidatus Binataceae bacterium | reverse complement strand
TCCTCGATCAGATGCGCGCGGAACTCGTCCCACGTGAAAACGCCCGCCTCGGACAGCTGCACCGCGATCGCGAACGCGCACGCCTCCCACGGCGCACCGAAGACGCGCTCGGGATCGAGCCGCGCCGCCGCGATCAATTCGTCGAGAGTGCTCATGCCCGAGCCTTCCGGGGAACGGTCTTAGCCGGCGCCCCGACTTCTGCCACGCCAACCATTGCGTCGCGTGTGACCAGGTCGGCGAGCTCGCTCTCGCTCATCCCTTCCGTGTCCGGCGGACGCTTCGGAAGCACGATGTAACGAATTTCGGCGCTGGAATCCCAGACTCGCACCTCGATGTCGTCGGGCAGAGTGAGGCCGAAGTCGCGCATTACGCCGCGAGGATCGCTGACTGCGCGCGAGCGGTAGGCGAAGCTTTTGTACCAGACCGGCGGCAGGCCGAGCACCGTCCAGGGGTAGCAGGAACATAGTGTGCAGACGATAAGATTGTGCACGCGATCGGTATTCTCGACCGCGACCAGGTGTCCGCCCTCGGGTCCTGAAAATCCCATCTCGGCGGCAGCTGCCGTCGCGTCGTCGAGCAGACGTTTCTTGTACGCTGCGTCGGTCCACGCTCGGGCGACCATCCGCGCGCCGTTGCGCGGCCCTACCTTTCGCTCGTATGTGTCGGCAAGCCGATCGATGCTCTCGGAATCGACCAAGCCCTTTTTTACGAGCAACTCCTCGAGTGCCTTTACGCGCGCCGCCGGACCGCTTTCAGCCGCGTCATGATGTCCGCTCATCGCTTGCCTCGCTTCCACGGGCGCGCCGTGCCCGCGGGTTCGAGATAGTCTTCCCAGAGATCGATATTGATGCGCTCTCTGGCGTGCGCCGCCTTGCCCCACAATTCGCGCGCGTCGAATGCGACCGCATAGCAATGCTGTGGTCGCGTGCCGGCCCGATGCGCGTTGGTGTCGGGAAATGCAAACACGCCCCAGTCTTTGACAATCACGCCCGCCTTGTCTCGCGCATAGCGCGGAAGCCGTGTATGCCCTCGCGGGTTGATGTTGCGGGCGCGCACGCGATCTCCGGGCTTGAATCGGGCCTTCGGCGCCCTGCTGCGCGCACCTGATGATGCCGGCGGTCCCTCCGCGGGTTTCGCGAGCGCGCCAGCGCCTTCGTCGCCGAGCGCGGCGCGAAACTCCTCGCGCGTCACTGCGCCGTGCTCGAGCAGCAGCGTCTCGACCGCGGCGAGCCATCGCTCGTAGTAGGACGCCGCGAGGTAGCGCGCCGGGGGAATTCGCTCGATCGCGTGGCGCAGCTCGTCGGCGCTGACGCCAAGTTTTCGGAGGGTGGACAGCGCGAGCCCCAAAGTCCGCCGTTCCCAATCGGCGTGAAAAACCGGTTCGTTTTCTTCACGGATGACCGGGCCGAAGCCGTCCATCCCGCCCATGTCATGGATTCCGTTCATCGCCGATACGCGCGGGTGGCGCGCTCGCGAGAGTCTGCCTCGATCGTAGGCGGCTCGCAATCGTGGCATTGCTTGATGCGCCCGTCGTTGAATGGTTAGCTGGCTCGACTTCGATGAGCCCGCCTGCGACGCAACGATGGCCGCTCGACACGAAGCTTTTCGCCATCGGCCTCGGTGCGTGGGCTTTGCACGTGATCGAGCGCGCCTTTTACGAGGATTCGGACCTGAATGTCGGGCGGGCGCTGATGCTGTTCAATGGGCTCAAACTCTACGCCAACGAGGGGCGGATCGCGCTGCTTATCGAAGCTGGAATCTTCTTTGTCGTGGCGCTGGGAATGTACTCGCAGCGACGCTGGGCGCTGCTGATGGCGTTCGCGCTGATGGCCGATATCGTGCTGAACCATCTGTTGTTCGTGATCGCGAATCTCTCGACGCCGGCGGAACTGGCGCGCGTGCGCACGGAGGCGTTCGAGGGGCCGATCGTCGTCGCGCTCGCGCTCTATCTCTGGATTCGCTCGAAGCAACTGGTCTTCGGCTGGACCGACGCGACCTGACGGAGGGACCAGCATGAAACGCATCGTGTTGATTGCTCTTGGCATCTTCGCGATCTTCTGCGTCGCGAGCCGCGCGATTGCAGGTTCAGCCGGCTTCGACGGCAAGTGGGACGTGCTCCTCGTGTGTCCGAAATCGGCGGACGGCGCCCTACCGTTCACTTTCGAGTTCCCGGCCGAAGTAAAGAACGCTGTGCTTCACGGCGAGTACGGAACGCCGGGCAGCCCGGGATGGTTAGCGCTCGACGGCAGTATCCAGCCGAACGGTAACGCGATCATGAAGACTCACGGCCTGACCGGACACTCCGCATACAATCTGAACAATACCGCCCGCGGCGTTCCCTACATGCATCCTGTCACCGCTCACTTCGACGGCTCTCATGGCACCGGCACATGGACCGCGCCCCGCATCTGCAACTTCACCTTCACGAAGATGTAACCATAGCGATGACGAAGCAAGGCGCGGGTGGATGATGCGCATTGTAACCGATCATCAATAACCGTGCTCACCTCTTATCTCCTCTACCTGACCAGTAAGAGGACTAAAGTAGGGTTATCTGGTGCTGCTTTCATCCTGCACGCAGCAGCGAGAACTGTTGTGCACGCGATTGCGAGAGTCTCTTGTCGTCAGCAAGAAGCGCGCGGTAATGTTCGAGTCAGCAGGCCGCTTTTCTGAAAACGTGCCGCCAACGGCTTCGGCGAGATGATGGTTCTGGCCATAAAATTGCCTTGGCAACGAAGACCGTTGCCGCATCCACAATCGGGCACCGCCGTCGCGTGGAGCGACTAATGCACAAGTAGAACACGCACCGCAGTTAACTCCTGTTCCAGAGGTGAGGCCATGGACCAGATTCAAGGTGCCTTCCTGTCCTTACGAACGAGTTCGACGCGGAAGCCGGGGAAAAGCGATTACTTTTGTATCCTCGTGGGTCTTTGCCTGTTACTTGAGCTAGGATGCTCGCCCCCATCTAACCCCAACTACCGAATTGCCGAGTTAGACAAGGCCAGCCGGCAAATCTCTGAACGCGAGCAGCAATGCATCGATGCCGCCAACAAACGCGCGGAGGCCGCTCTATCTCAGCTCGAAAAGGCTCAGAGCAGAGATAACGGGCAGCAGATACAGAACCTTAATGATCAGCATGACTGGGAACTTTCCAGTTGTGAGACCGAAACCGATCGCGAGAACGAAGCGCTCTCTTCAAAAGAACGGGCTGAATACGAACGCGAGGCAGAAGAGGCGGAAGAAGCAGCCGCTCACGCCGCGAGCGTCAGAACGGCAGCGTCGACACGTTGAGCCAACTTCACTTCCACGATTACGAAACGCAGCGGGTGGCGGCGGTAGGAATCGAACCTACGACCTGAGGATTATGAGACCATCGACAAGCGAGAACAGGCGAAAGTGCCTACATAAATCCCTCGTCTCTTCTTGATTTTCCGCCTCTCCGACCGCATCTATTTTCATCCGATTGTCATGGGCACCGGTACAATTCCCGTACACCACCCTTCGAAAATTTCTTAGGATGATAGGCGGAGTCACCGGAGTCACCAAAGTCACCCAACCTTGCGAACAGACTGCTAGCCGAGGTCTATCGAAACGATCTAATCCACTTGGTCGCGCCAATTAGATTCCGGCGATGGTGCGGGCGAGATTTCATCGAAACTATTCCCCGTAAGAATTCTAAGCGAGCGGCGTACGTTGTTTCGTGACGACTAATTCATTCTCTGGAGCACCAGCATACACTTCAATGCAGTTACATATCTGGTCTTGATTTCGGTAGTCGCTCTGTTCGCTTGCGCGAGCAAGTAATCTACG
>JASHQJ010000381.1 GCA_030037595.1 Candidatus Binataceae bacterium | reverse complement strand
GCTGACGTTGCGCTCGACCAGATCCGGCGCGGGCCGGGCGGCGTGATCGCGCACGGTGGTGGTTATCCACTGACGCCGGCTCACGCCGCGAAGCTTGAGCGCGCGCATCAGTCGCGCCACCCGCTTGCAACTCACTGCGCTGCCCTGTGCTCTCAGTTCGGCGTGGATGCGCGGCGCGCCGTAGGTCTGGCGCGAACGGCGATGGATCTCCGCGACCCCTGCGCTCAGCTCGGCATCGGCGCGAGCGCGTGCCGCGAGCGGACGCGTGCGTCGCGCATAATAGCCGCCGGGGGAGACGCCCAGCACTCGGCACATGGTGGCAATCCGATGCATGGCCTGGTTGGCTCCTACGAATTCGAACGCCGCGACGGCGTCGCGCCGGTCTCCTGAGCGAACCAGGCCGCGGCTTTTGATGAGCAGTTTCTTGCGCGATGGCTCGAAGATTCGGTGCGCCCGTCGGTTCGGCAACTCACGTACCAGCAGTACGAGCAACACGTGCGCCTATATCTGTCGCCCATCCTCGGCAGCACCGCGATTACGAAGCTCACGCCACAACAAGTGCAAGCCTTCGTCAATGCCAAGCTTCAATCCGGGCTGAGTCCCCGCACGGTTCAGCTAAGCATCGTGATTTTGCGGCGCGCACTCGATCAAGCTGTGAAATGGGGATTGGCCGTGCGAAGGTGATGGACACGCCGAAGGTGCCACGGCACGAAATCAAGCCGCTTTCCTCTGACGATGCACACAAGCTCATGGAGGCCGCGAGGGGACGGCGCTGGGAGACCATCTACACGGTCGCGCTCGCACTTGGGCTGCGAGAGGGCGAAGCACTCGGGTTGAAATGGTCAGACATCGATCTGGAGGCGCGCACACTGAGTGTCAAGCGCACTCTCGCGAGGATTGGTGGGAAGCGGTACGGGGCCAAGGGGAAACTTCTGTTAAGCGAACCTAAAACAACACGGTCGCGCCGCTCGGTCGCATTGCCTGAGTTTGTCGCTAAAGCACTAAAGGCCCATCGCAGTCAGCAGGCGACCGCCCGGCTCGGTGCGGGCAGCGCGTGGAAAGACACGGGGCTCATTTTCACCACTGGCAAGGGCACACCCATCGAGCCGTCCAGCTTGGTCGCTGATTTCAAGGCGCTGCTGGCCATGGCGAAACTGCCGAGGGACATCAGGTTTCACGATCTTCGTCACTCGGCCGCAAGCCTTTGGCTCGCCAAAGGTGTCCCTTTGAAGGTGATTCAGGAACTCCTCGGGCATAGTTCGATCACGTTAACCGCCGACACCTACAGCCACGTTTTCGATGACTTGAAACGGGACGCAGCCGATCGCATGGAGGCGGCGCTTGGTGGAACGCACTGAAATTGCCGTCGCGTGCTGTGGCCGCAGTCGCGTCGGAATTTGACAGCCATGGTTGACAGCCACCGGATTACAATCGGGCAGAAATTCACGACGCCGACGGATTCTCGCTTGCCAAAAAGCGGATGATTCGCGCATATCTGGAAGCGGGAGGATGCAGCGGCGCAGAACTTAAAATCCTCTGGGGCGAAAGCCCCGTGCGGGTTCGAATCCCGCCCCCGGCATCAACAAAATCAGGAGTTTTTTCGGCCTGATCCCCGACCGTGTGGCTGCCGCGCGATGGGGGGCAGGCAGATGGCGGCGCAACGAGAATCGGTGAGTGCGCGTCGCGATCGCAAAGCGGTCAGGTCGGGATGATCACCGCTCGGCCGCGAATCGCCCCGCGCCGTAAACGCCGATACGCTTCGCCGGCCTGGTCAAGAGTGAAGAACTCAATCTCAGCGCGCAGCTTACCTGCATTTGCCAAGGCGACAACTTCCAGCAGTTCGTTCTTGGTTCCGTAATAGGTGGTCGAGACGGAGCATTGAAGCGGAATCTGGATAAAGTTGAAGGGCAGCGTACCGAGGCCCACACCGACTACGGTGAGACGTCCCAACGGCCGGGCAACCTCGGCTGCAAGCTTCAATGTGGCATCAACCCCGACGATGTCGAGCACCACTTCGGCTCCCTTGCCGTCGGTCAAGTCCCGAATCTGTTTGGCGGACTCATCGCCCGACCGGACCGCCGCGTCGGCGCCGAACTGGGTGGCGGCTTGCAGCTTCTGCTCGGCGCTGTCAACCGCGATTACACGAGCGGGAGTTAACGCCTTGACGATCTGGATCGCCATCTGGCCCAAGCCCCCGGCGCCGATAATGACTGCGGTCGAGCCGGGCTTAAGAAGGTCGAGCGAGCATTTAATCGCGTGATACGGTGTCAAGCCCGCGTCGGCAAGCGGAGCGGCATCGCGCGGATGCAAGCCCTCAAGTGGGAGCAGAAAGCGCGCGGCCGGGACCAGCAGGTACTCAGCCAGGCCGCCGTCATGGCCGATACCGGCGCCCTCCGTCATGACGGCGGCCTTTTCGCAATATTGCTCCAGGTCGGCGCGGCAGTTGCGACACGCCCCGCATCCCCAGGTACAGTACACGATTACGGGATCTCCGGGACGCAGACCGGCGACGCCGAGGCCGATCTTTTCGACCCAACCGGCGTTCTCGTGACCTAGCGTGAAGGGCAGATGCCAGGACGCCATAAACGGATTTTTGCCATCCGACTCGAAGAAATGAAGGTCGGAATGACACGCGCCGGCGCCGCCAATCTTCACCAGCACCTGCCCGGCCTGCGGTTCGGGCACTGGCACCTCGCGCGCCTCGCCCTCGGCCTGCCATTTTGTAAGTTGATACGCCTTCATGCTGTCGCTCCTCGAGAGGCGGCACATTGACCGCGGAATTTCGAGTCCACTTCATGTGGCCATTTTGAAAGGCGCGGCGTCTTCATCGCAGTATTTCTGCTCATGTGGATTTTGACCTCGACAGTCAGACAGCGAGATATTTCCTCTTGCAAAGCTTAGTTTGACAACTCCTCCAGCAGCGCCTTGGCGTCTTTGACGTGGGCGGTGTCGAAGCCCTCGGTCAACCAGTTGTAGATGTCGGCGAGCATCGTGCGGGCCTCGGCTATTGCGCGGTGTAGCCGCCGTCCACCACGAGTTCAGAACCAGTAATGAAGGAAGATTCGTCGCTGGCAAGGAAAAGTGCACACCATCCGACCTCCTCGGGCTGGGCGCCGCGTTTGAGGGGAGTCGCATCGATGAGCTGCTGCAACCCTACGGGCGGCATCATGTCGGTCATCGGGGTGAGGATGACTCCGGGGTGGATAGAGTTGACCCGGATTTTCTCGGGCGCGTACTGGATCGCGGCGGTCTTAGTGAGGAGGCGAACGGCCCTTGGTGCCATGATAGGCGGCGGCGCGGCCAGTACCGATCAGACCAGCAACGGACGAGATGTTGATGATCGAGCCGGCACCGCGCTTTCGCATCGCGGGGACCGCATGCTTCATCCCGAGCCATACGCCCTTCTGGTTGATGTTGACGATGGAATCCCATTCCTCTTCGGTGGTTTCCTCGATTCCGCTGCCGCTCGCAACGCCGGCGTTGTTGACCAGGATGTCGAGACCGCTGAATTCGCGCTGGCAAGTCTCGACCGCGGCGCGCCAGTCGGACCCACGGGTGACGTCGAGATGAAGCGGAATGACAGATTTCGCGCCGACCACAGTGTTGATCTCGTCGGCGGTCTTGCGGCACTGGTCGTCGAGGACGTCACCAATCACGACCTTGGCGCCTTCGCTAACGAAAAGGCGGGCTTCGGCAGCACCTTGCCCTCGCGCACCGCCGGAAATCAGAGCAACCTTGCCTTTGAGTCGATCCATGCGATTTGCCTCATCGGTTTAATTTCGATGTTTTGAGCCCGACGCCTAGCTCCTGATACCCCAGCACCATGTTTCCCGTTCGCTCTGACCCTAGCTGCTCAGCTCCTCCAGTAGTGTCTTGGCGTCCTTCA
>JASHQJ010000380.1 GCA_030037595.1 Candidatus Binataceae bacterium | reverse complement strand
GTACGCACGATCGTAAACCGGCGCTGCTCAGTTTTCTCGGCGGCGCAGGCACCGTCACCGGAAGCAAGTTTCTGTTGACCGCGTCCGGACGTCGAATCCTCATCGACTGCGGACTCTTCCAAGGGCTCAAGGAGCTTCGGCTACGCAACTGGGATCGCCTCCCCATCGATCCGCGCAGCATCGACGCGGTCGTGCTGACGCACGCGCATCTCGATCACAGCGGCTACCTGCCGTTGCTGCGCCGCTCCCGGTTTCGGGGGCCGATTTTCGCGACGCAGAGCACGGTCGATCTCTGCCGCATCCTGCTGCCGGATAGTGGCCGCCTGCAGGAAGAAGAAGCGAGGTATGCGAACAAGGCCGGCTACTCGCGCCACACCCCTGCCGCGCCGCTTTACACCGAGGAAGACGCGTTCGATTGCTTGAACGCCTTGCAACCGATGCCGTTTGACTCGCCCTTCGGGATTGCGAGGTGCTTCCACGCAACCTTCCGACCCGCGGGGCACATCCTGGGGTCCGCGACGGTGCGCGTGGAAGTCGATGGCGCCCGCGATGCAATAGTATTCAGCGGCGACCTCGGCCGGCCGAACCATCCTCTGCTCAAACCGCCCGCGAAAATCGGCGCCGCGAGCACGATCCTTATTGAATCGACGTATGGCGATCGCGCTCATGATGACGTGAAGTCGATCGAGCACTTCGACGAAGCGATCATCCGCACCGCCGCGCGCGGCGGCGTGATAGTCATTCCCTCATTTGCTGTCGATCGTACCGAGATCGTTTTGTTTCATCTAAGGCGCCTGGTAAGCAGCGGACGCCTGCCAACGATACCGATTTTCGTTGACAGCCCGATGGCGCTGGCGGCGCTCCGGCTCTACAAGGCGGCGATTTCGAATTCCGACCTCGAGGTGCGGCCCGAAGTTGCCGGCCATGCCGAACTGATTGAGCCGCGCGGATTGATTGAGGTCAAAACTGTCGAAGAATCGATCGCGCTGAATAGCAGACCTGGTCCAATGATCATCATCTCAGCATCCGGGATGGCGACCGGCGGCCGCGTCCTGCACCACCTGGCGCATCGGCTGAGCGACGAGCGCAACACGGTTATCCTGGTCGGCTACCAGGCAGCGGGCACGCGCGGCCGCACACTGCTCGAGGGTGCGCCCAACCTGAAACTGCTCGGCCGGTACGTGCCGGTGCGTGCCGAAGTCGTTGACGTGCCGGCTTTCTCGGTCCACGCCGATCAGCACGAGCTAATCGAATGGCTTAGAGGCGCCGGGGTGGTTCCCGATATGACTTTTGTCGTTCACGGCGAAGCGGCCGCGGCCGAATCGTTGCGCGAGGCGATCGCAAAACAACTTCGCTTCGGCGCAGCCGTGCCGCACCAGCTCGAACACGTCCGGGTTGCTTAGCGAGGCGACATGTTCCGAATAAAGCATCTTCCTCTCGACACGCTGCGTGAGCATGTGATCGTGATTCACGAGCAGACCGTGCGCGAGGGTAACCTCGGGTTCAATCCCCTGGACCGCGTGCGAGTCTTTGGCACGACGGCCGACAAGGCATCGGCCGAGATCAACGGCATCTTGAATTTCTGCCGCGACAGCCTGGTCAGCGTCAACGAAATCGGACTCTCTGACCAGGCGTTCGCCGACCTCGGTCTCACCGAAGGCAGCGAGGTGAGCGCAACGATCGCGCTCGCTCCGCGCAGCGTTGATCGGATACGCGACAAATTAGGTGGCATTCGGCTCGATAGCGCCGCGTTCCATGCGATCATGCTCGACGTGGTTGCGCACCGATATTCGCGGGTTGAACTCGCGATGTTCGTGCTCGCTTGCGCGCTGAGATCGCTCGACGGCGATGAACTCGCGGACTACACGCAGGCGATGATCGATACGGGGACGTCGCTGAACTTTGGTCCGGGCCCAATCGCGGACAAACACTGCGTCGGCGGCATCCCCGGAAACCGGACCACGCTCATCGTGGTGCCGATCCTGGCAGCGATGGGACTGCGCGTGCCGAAAACCTCCTCACGCGCTATCACCAGCCCGGCCGGCACGGCAGATACAATGGAGATGTTCGCCGAGGTCGCGCTCGGGCCGGAGCGGCTGCAGCAGGTAGTTAAGAGCGTCGGCGCCTGTATCGCATGGGGCGGCGCGCTCAAGCTCGCGCCCGCTGACGACATCCTGATCACGGTCGAGCGCCCGATGGAGATCGACACGGAGTCCCAAATGATTGCTTCGATCCTGGCCAAGAACAAGAGCGCGGGCGCAAGTCACGTGCTAATCGATATCCCGGTTGGGCGAACGGCCAAGGTGCGCACCGACGAGGAAGGCCAGCATCTTGCGCAGTTGTTCAGATCTGTCGCTGAACGAATAGCGCTAAAGGTTGAGGTGCAATTGACTCGCGCCAATGGGCCTGTCGGCTTCGGCGTTGGACCGCGACTCGAGGCGCTTGACGTGCGCTCTGTCCTGCGCGGTGAGGCGAACGCGCCGCGGGATTTGCGCGAGAAGTCTCTATTCCTTGCGTCAAGGGTCCTGGAGATGACGGCCGTCGTGCAGCCAGGGGAAGGTTATCGCGCAGCCGAACGAGCGTTGGACTCAGGCAAGGCTATGGAGATGTTCGAGCGAATCGTAGCGGCGCAGGGACCTCGGACGATGCCGGAGCCGGCTGCATGCGTTGCGGTGATCGAGGCCCGGAATGATGGCCGTCTGGCAGAAATCGATTGCTGGGAAGTTGCCCGCGCCGCCAAGCGAGCGGGCGCGCCGGCCAATCCGAGTGCCGGTGTTCGTCTGCGTTGCAAGGTCGGCGAGGTGATCAGCAAGGGCCGGCCGTTGTACGAGATCCACGCGAGCACCGATGCGCAGCTCGGATTCGCGCGCGCATACGTTGACGCGCATCCGGATATTTTCAAGCTGGGCTTCTAGGCGTCCGGTCAGGAGGAGAGGCCGTACTTGTCGATTTTTGCGTAGAGGCGCTTGCGCGAGATTTTCAGCATCTGCGCGGCACGCAGTTTGTTGCCCTTCGTCATCTGCAGCGCGCGCTCGATGATCTCGCGCTCGGCCTCGGCGAAGGTGCCGAGCGTGGCGACGCGCTTTTCCGCGGCCATGCGCCGGCCGGTGCGCGCACCCCCAATTTCGGCCGGCAGATCACGCAGTTGAATTGTCTGGTCGCGGCCGAAGATGAATGCGCTCTCGAGCGCGTTCGAGAGTTCGCGCACATTCCCCGGCCACTGATACGCGCAAATCGCCTCCAGCGCTTCGTCTTCGATCCCTGCCACCGGCGCCGGGCGGACCTGCCGCTCATTGAACAAGTCGATAAAGTGTTGAACCAGCAACGGCAGATCATCGGCGCGCTCGTGCAGCGGCGGAATCGTCAGCACGCTGCTCTGCAAACGATAGTATAGGTCCTGACGCAGTTGATGTTCGCGGATGGCTTCCTTGGGATCGCGATTCGTTGAGGCAATCACGCGCACGTTGACCGGATCTTCCTGGGTTGCACCGATCGGGCGCACGCGCCGCTCCTGGATAGCGCGCAGCAGCTTGCTCTGCGTATCGGGACTCATCTCAGTGATCTCATCGAGGAACAACGTCCCTCCCTCGGCCGCGCGAAATAGTCCCAAATGCTCGGCGTTGGCCCCGCTGAAGGCGCCGCGCTTGTAACCGAATAGTTCGCTCTCGATGAGGTCCTTCGGCAGCGCGGCGCAGTTAAGTGCGATGAACGGTGCCGCAGGAACGCCGCTGCTTTCGTGAATCGCGCGTGCCACCAGCTCCTTGCCGGTGCCGCTCTCCCCGACGATCAGAACCGTACCGCGTGAGCGGCCCGCCGCCTCAATCCGACCATACAACTCGCGCATCGCATTGGTTCTGCCGACCAGGCCGCGAAAATAGGAGCGCTCCTCGGGGCGGAGCAGTTTAGCCTCGAGTTCAAGCGCGTGGATACGCGTGTTGGCGATTGCCCACTGCGAGCGCGAATAGGAGTCAACCAGCAGGATAATTCTGATATGGCTGAGCTTGTCGAACTTGGTGTAGACCGCTGTGCTGGGCGGCGGATCACTTGGAAACACGGTCTGCGCCGCTTCCTCGAACAGATGTAGCGAAGCGATTATTTCCTGCAGTGGAACGTGCCGCTCGGCGAGCTGTTCGCCTAGCTTCAGAACGTCGCGGGCATAGCCGTCGAAATCCTTGCGGAGTAGATGCTCCTTGTTGCGCAATAGCGCAGGTTCGAAGATCTGGCGAAACTCAACCTCGGTAAGGACTCGATGCTCGCCGAAGTGCAGCGCGTAGAGCTCATACCAGATGCTTACGACCTCGGCGCGCCGGTCGCGCACGGCGATTAGGATTTCTCGCAACTCGTCGAGATCTTCGTCCCACAGGAGATGAAAATAGCGCGGCGCCCCGCTTCGACCAGTGATTCGCAGTGCACGCTCGGAAACTACAGCCATCGCTTCAATTTGGCTATTAATTGGCTGAATTCAAGCCCATTCCGGATGTTTTCTTCGAGATCGAGCGCCACATTGGCACACCCGACCTGCGATCGAATCGAAGCCTTGGTCCGGAACAACTTGGCGGAATCACCGGCCTGCGCCACCCGCGAGACGATCGAGGTTTTTCGCCTCACCGATAACGACCAGCAAATCGCCCCCGACGATCGTCGTCGTGGGATCAGGAATCATCTCAATAGGCGCTTCGCCGCGTCTCAGTGCGACCACCCGGATCCGTGGGAAAGTCCGCTCGATGGCGGCGATCGTCAGACCGTTGGCCGGGTTGTCCGGCGCAATCCTAATCTCCTCCAAATCGACTTCTGACTCGCTGCCGGGCGCCGATAGTTCGAGGAAGTCAACCACCGACGGCCGCAGGATACTCGCCGCAATTCGCACTCCGCCCCAGTGGTAAGCCGAGAGCACCTGGTCCGCGCCTGCCATCTTAAGGCGCCTTAGACCCTCCTCTGAATCGCCACGCGCGTGAATCAGCGCCTTCGGGTTTTT
>JASHQJ010000379.1 GCA_030037595.1 Candidatus Binataceae bacterium | reverse complement strand
GCTTGCCGAAAGTTTTGCGCACCTGCGAGTAGGCGAGCCCCAGCTTCAGCGCCGCGTCCGCAACGCCCACGCCTCGCGCGGCGACGTTGATACGGCCAAGCTCGAGCCCGCTTAGAATCTGCTGCAGGCCGCGTCCCTCCGCGCCGCCGATCAGCATCAATTTCGAAACGCGATAGTCGTCGAAGCTCAGTTCGCAGGTGTCGATGCCGCGATAGCCAAGCTTGTCGAGCTTGCGCGCGACGTTGAAGCCGTCGTGTTTCTCGGCGAGAAAGAGCGACATGCCCTTGTGCGGAGGATTCGCGTTGGGATCGGTCTTCGTCAGCAGCGCAACGCAGTTACCGTAGAGGCTGTTCGTGATCCAGGTCTTGCGGCCGTAGATCACGTATTCATCACCATCGCGCCGCGCGACGGTCCGGATCGCCTGGAGATCGGTGCCGCAGTCCGGTTCCGTGAGTGCGATACCGCCGCGCGTCTCGCCGGTCGCAAAGCGCGGCAGGAAGCTTTCCTTCTGCGCGTCGGTGCCGTGCCGCTGTACGGTCATCGCCATGATGATGTGCGAATTCAGGATTCCGCTCACCGACATCCACACCGCCGAGATTCGCTCGACGATGCTTGCGTAGGTGCTGCTCGAAAGTCCGAGTCCGCCGTACTTCGGCGCGATCATGCATCCGAAGAGGCCGAGTGCCTTCATCTTCTCGACGATCTCGGTGGGATAGGTGTCCGTGCTTTCGAATTCCCGCACATGCGGGCGCACGTCTTTTTCCAGGAATCGATCGACCGCTGCCACAATCGCGCTATCGGTTTCGTTCATCGCAGCTCTCGCATTGAATTGAACATGTACGTAACGCCTTGCACCGTCAGGATGGGGCGTTCAGATCACCCGTAGCAGATTCGCGTGCCAGCACAAGCAATTCTGAGATCGGAGTGATATGGGTTAGCCACGGGCCGCGGATTAGCATCTGAGCGACGGAGGTAAGAATCATGAGCGTACTCGATGGTCCTCGCAGAGAGTCGCGCCGCATCCTGCATGAAGGCCAGCCGAAGTGGGTGACGCCGAACGGCGACCGCCTCATCCTGGGCGACGGCCGCGTCATCGCCGATGCCGATGCCGCTTACCTCCCGCCCTGCGATCCGACAAAAATTCTCTGCATCCATCTCAATTACGAATCGCGGCGCGTCGAGTTCAAGGCGCCCACGATCGAAACTCCGACCTACTTTCAGAAACCGCTAACCGCGTTGAACAGTCATCGCGGCACCGTGCTCCGTCCGGCAGGCCACAAGTACCTCAACTACGAGGGCGAGCTTGGTGTGATTATCGGCAGGCCGATGCGCAACGTCGGACGCGAAGAGGCGTGGGACTATATCGCGGGATTCGCTCCTGCCAACGACGTCGGATGCCAGGATTATCGCGAGACCGACGCGGGCTCGATGCTCCGCGTCAAAGGGCAGGACGGCTTTTGCCCGATCGGACCCGGAATAGTCAGTGGTGTCGATGTCCGCAAGTCGGCAATACGCACTTACATCAACGGCAAGGTAGTGCAGGAGGGAGTCGTCGGTGAGATGTTATTTCCGATTGACTACATACTCGCGGACCTCTGCCGATTCATTACCCTGTTGCCCGGAGATATTATTCTGAGCGGCACGCCGAAGAATTCCCGACCGATGAACCCGGGCGATACCGTCGAGGTAGAGGTGGCGGGCGTCGGGCGGCTGACGAATCGCGTCGTCGAGGCTCCCCCGCCTGCGCACAAAATTGGCCACCAGCCGACGGATACCGACGCAGTACGGCGCGTTGCGCTCGGCTCCGACTGGGTGCGTAGCGACCCTCCTCGGTAAGCGAACATGGACGTACCCATTAATCACTTCAAGCGCGCTATCAAGGCCGGCCAGGTGCAGTTCGGTCTGTGGGTCGCTTTGGCGGATCCGGGATGCGCCGAGCTTTGTGCTGGCGCAGGATTCGACTGGCTATTGCTCGATGCCGAGCACGGGCCTAACGACCTCCGCACCCTGCTCGCACAACTGCAGGCAGTGGCACCGTACAGTAGTCAACCGATAGTACGTCTTCACGTCGGCGATACTCACTTGATCAAACAGGTGCTGGAACTCGGTACCCAGTCATTACTCATTCCGATGGTTGAGACCGCCGAGCAGGCCGTCTCGCTCGTTGCAGCGATGCAGTATCCGCCGGCGGGAGTTCGCGGCGTCGGTTCGGTGCTCGCGCGCTCTTCGCGATGGAACAGGATTCCCAACTATCTGAAGCGCGCGGGCGAGGAGATGTGCCTGCTGGTGCAAATCGAGACGCGGCGTGGCGTCGAGAATCTCAGGGACATCGCCGCGGTGCCCGGCGTCGATGGAATCTTCATCGGTCCCGCCGATCTCTCTGCCTCGATGGGACATATCGGTGAGATGAATCATCCCGATGTGCTGGCGACGATCGACCGCTGCATCGCGGCAGTGCGCGGTGCGGGCAAGGCGCCCGGCATTCTGGCCTTCGAGGACAAGCTCATCCGGCACTATCGCCAGCTGGGATGCTTGTTTATCGCGGTCGGCGCGGATTCCATTTTGCTTTCGCAGGCCGCCGATCGGCTCGCCGCCAAGTTCGAGTAGCGCGAGCGCTTCGCTACTCGACGTGCGTGTCGAATGAAACGGTCTGGATTTTCTCGCCCAGATTGAACTGCAGGAAAATTCGGTAGAGCCCCGGCGACGGAAATCCGTAGGGAATCGAAATCTCGGCTGAGATGTGTTCCGCCGGCATCGCCATGTTCATCCCGGGCGGCATCTTCATCCCGACCATCGAGGCGCCGCCGCTCTTGTCAGTCGCCAACATCAGCGCCGCCATCGGCACGGTGCCTGACGGATGGATATGCGCGAAGACGGTGAGATCGCTCTTGATGATCGCGGCGTGCGCCGCCATCCCCATGTAAGGCTGCAAATCGCTAACCGGCTTGCCGTTCGCGTCCTCGACCTCGAAGCGCAGGATCGTGGGCGCGTTGGCCTTGAGGGGCGCATCGCGATGCCATACGACGCGCGAGCCATCCGACAGCACCGCAACGGTTGAGCCGATGGTCGCGCCAATCGCGGGCGCGGCGCCGCCCGAGTCGTCGCCCGTGAGCGGCGCGCCGTTGATGTCCGGCAGGTCGATGCTGCCAACCAGCGTCCACGGAAACCCCGACTTGTCCACAATATCGGCGAATACGTCATAGTGCCCGGCTTCGAGCGACGGCAGACTATCGAGGAAACTTCCGTCGCCCATCTGATGCGGATGCAGATGCCAGACGCGGTCGAGACTTGGCGTCCGCACGAGGAACAGGTGCATCAGATGATCATGATCGGGGATCAGCCGCGTGAAGCCGATGTACTTGATCCATTCTTTGTCATCAGGTGACGGCTTCAGTTCTAGTTGGTTCGGCGGGATGAGCGTGATGGATAGCTTCGGCGGCTTGAAGAATTTCGTTGTCGCGGCGAAATCGCGCGCATCGACGTTCCACCAGGCGAACGCGCCATAGAAGATCGCTGCCACGACGAGCGCGGTTATCATCATCGCGCGCCGCCCCCGGCTTTTCGCCTGCGATGTGACAGCCGCTCCTGGAGCGAGCGCGGAGTCCCGCACTGCAGCGGTCATGATCGACACCGCACCGATGCCGAGGCCGATCGTGAGCGCGAGCAGCAGCGCGCCCAGCCATAGCGGCATCGGCAGCATCTTGCGTGCGAACGAGGGGACAGGCACCGACATCTGGGCGGCGCCGTGATCGCCGTTGACGTTGAGGATCACGCGCAGCGACCCGTATTCCATCAGCCAGAGGCTCGAGGTGAAGAGGTTCGGATCGGTAGTCGAGCGCTGGGCGCGATCCGGCACCGGCGCGTACTTCGATCCGGGCCCAGTGAGCCGCGCGACCGAGGTGCTGACCTGGCTTACGTCATTGCTCTCAGAGCGAATGTCGATCTGCGCGACACCGGGAATCACCTGCGGCACCATCACGCTGACGAACAGGTGATACGGTCCCGCGTTGCCCTCGTAGAAAACGTCGGGGCTGCCTACGTGCGCGAGTGCGGGCGTCGCGAAGAAGAGCGCCGCCGCGAGCGCGGCCACGACGATCCCTATGCGGCACCGTTCGACAGACCTTGCACTCACGCGGAGCGCCTCTTCAGCGCTGGACCTTGCGCAGCGCGTTCCCCAGCCACAGTCCGATTCCGCAGAATATAATCGCCTTGATGAATGCCGCCGACATTCCGTACGCGAACGCAGCCCTCGTCGCATCGAGGCGATCGCTGAATTGATAAGGGTCGTAAAGGAGATTCGCGGGATTGTTGTAGCCGAAGTAAGTCGTTCCGAATACCCAGTTGCGCGCCGCCGGCGACATCAGGAAATCCGCGAACGGCCACTGCGCCGCGATAAACACCGCGAGATAAACCACGCCCGCGACGATCGCCGAGTGCCACGTCCCCCACTTCTCGCCGTACTGCTCGTGCAGCAGGTCGAGCGCGAACGCCGGGAAAATCAGCAGCATCGGAAACCAGAGCGGCACCATGTGCGTGATGTGCTGATAGACGGGGCCGAGCTTTGGCGTCGCCGGGAAGAGAGGATACGTCCAGAGGAAGAAGATGAAGAGGCCCATGTAGATTGCGGCCATCGTGGTCATCGGCCAGCGCGCCTTCGAGATGCACGAGATGCCGAGCAGCACGATCGGGAACGCGCTCGCGACCGCGTAGTAGAACATCGAACTGTGCATCGCGCCGGTCCATGTCGATTCGAGCACGAACAGCGCCGCGCCGAAGGTGGCGATACCGCCGATATAGAGCAGCAGCCGATCGAGCGTGTCCCTTGCCACACCTGAGGCGCGATTCAGATGCGCGCAGATCAGTAGGATCGCGCCGAGCGTGATCATGAATTCGCCGAGCGCGAGGATCGAGTGCGGCAGACTGATTATCTTGACGTCGAGGCCGTAAGCGTTATGCCACCAGTTGTCGAACGGCGCCGACGTGAGCATCGCGATCCCGCCCCACGCCGCGACGAACGCGCCGAGCGGCCCGCGAAATCCCCATACTGATACGGAGGCATCCTTCGCCTGCTTCGACGAACCGAACGTCGTGGACAGGATCATGTAGCCGCTCGCGAATCCGGCGAGGATCCCCGCGAGATAGACCATCATGTGCGCGGGCGTCCAGAACGTGTCGCGACCGATCGAGATATGCCATGAGATGTCCCAGTAGCCGCCCATCGCGTCTGAGGTCACGGCCGCGGCAAGGCACCACACGTACCATGGAATCGCAGCTGCGCGCGTCACCTCCTGAGCATCGGTGCGCGAGCGTGCTCCAAGATCGAAGGCGGGAACGGCAGCGTTACCCATTGGTCATCTCCGTCGGCGAGTTGTGCGCAGCCGGCATACAAACCGGCTGTCACAGCGATCAAGTTTAGCCTATTTTCACGCGAAAGTAGTGATCGTGAGAATGCAGCAAATCCGCGGCTGTGGCCGCGGTTTGGCGCGCGTCGGCCGGGTGTCCTAGAATCTGCCTGAAAAAACGAGTCGCACGTCTAGATTTACGGGCCTAGCGATCGTGGAGGCCAGGATGCCGCAGCCACAACCTGTCATTGCCGGAGTTGCACAGTTCAATCCGCGAGCCGCCGGGATGCCCGAGGCGCCGGAGCCGCTTGCGATGCTCGAAAAAGTTGCACGCGGAGCGGCGGAAGATTCCGGCTCGAAGCGGCTGCTCGATTCGATCGACGTGCTCGCCGTTGTGAACGTCGTCTCGGCGCGCTACCAGAACTCGCCCGACGCGCTCGCGGCCCAACTCGGAATAAATCCCCCGCGCAAGCTCACGACGACGTTCGGCGGGAACACGCCGCAGACGCTGGTGAACTACCTGGCGCGCGAAATTGCCGCGGGAAAGATCCGCGCCGCGATGGTCGTCGGCGCCGAGGCGATCTACACCGCGCGCCACGCGGCCAAGAGCGGCGGCGTCAAATGGAACTTCGCGCGCGGCACGGGCGAGCCCGAGGTTTTCGGCGATGCGCGGCTGGGCACCAACGCCTACGAGGAGCGGCACGGCGCGAAGCTGCCGATTCACATCTATCCGATGTTCGAGAACGCGTACCGCGCGCGCAACGGATGGTCGCTTGCGGAACATCGCGAGCGCATGGGGAAAATCTGCGCGGCGATGACCGCGGTCGCTGCGCAAAATCCTTACGCATGGTTCCCCAGGCAGCGCACCGCGAGCGAGATTACGACGGTCACGCCCGACAATCGCATCATCTGCTTTCCCTACACCAAGCTGATGAATGCGATCATGGAAGTCGATCTGGCTGCGGGCGTGATTCTCGCGCGCGCCGACGAAGCGCGCCGCGCGGGCGTGCCGGCGGAGAAGCTCGTCTATATCCACGCGGTCGCCGACGCGACTGATTCATGGTGGATAAGCGAGCGCGACAGCTTCGCGCGCCCGACGATGCTCAACAACTGCATCAGCGCGGCGCTCGACGGCGCGCATGTTTCATCGGCGCAGGTTTCGCATTTCGATTTCTATAGCTGCTTTCCGATCGCGGTCGAACTTGCGATGGAAGCGGCGGGCCTCGTCTCCGACGATCCGCGCGGTCCGACGGTGACGGGCGGCCTGCCGTTCGCGGGCGGCCCGGCCAACAACTATGTCTCGCATTCGATCGCCGCGATGACGGGCCGCCTACGCACGCATCGGGGGCAGTTCGGGATGACTACCGGTCTCGGATGGTATTTCACGAAGCACGGCGCCGCCATTTACAGCACGCGTCCGCCGGAGCGCGAGCTGCAATCGCAGGTGTTCAAGGAACCGGAGCGCGGCACGGTCGTATCCGTCGAGCAGGCCGAAGGTCCGGCGACGGTCGAGACTTACACGGTCGAGCACGATCGTTCGGGCGCGGCGTCGGCGGGAATCGTGGTTGGGCGGCTCGCGGGGGGCGAGCGCTTCTTCGCACGCGCGCCGCGCGAAGTCCTGAACGATATGGAGCGCGAGGAATTCGTCGGTCGCCGCGGCCGCGTGCGCAACGCCGACGGCGTGAACCTGTTCGAACCGGCGTAGTCACTGCGACATTGCCCTCACCAACCGTGCGATTCACGATGCGAATCGCATGGTTGCCTCTCCCGACTTGCGGCCTGAGCCTGCGGCGTCAGCCGCGGGCGAGGCTATTCCGCGGCGGAAAAGGATTGGAATCACTTGTACGGATAGAACGCGTAGAAGAGGATCGACAGCGCGCACAGAATCCATAATCCCGGGCGCACTTCGCGCGCGCGTCCCGCCGCAACCTTGAACATCGGATAGAGCACCAGCCCGGACGTGATGCCCACGCCGATATTGTAGGTGAAGCTCATCAGCGCGATCGTCGCGAAGGCCGGAATCAATTCGGTGTAATCGTCGAACTGGATCTTCGCGACCGGCGCCATCATCGTCGCGCCGACAACGACCAGCGCCGGCGCGTACGCCTCGCGTGGGATCGCCGCGACGATCGGCTCGAAGAAAAGCGCCAGCAGAAACAGTATGGCGACGACCACCGCCGTCAGACCCGTCCTTCCTCCGGCCTGCACACCCGCCGCAGACTCGACGAACACACCCGAGGTGGTGGTGCCGACCAGCGCGGCGAACGTAGTCGCCAGCGCATCGGCCAGCATCGGCCGCTCGATCCCAGGCAGGCTGCCGTTCTCGTCGAGGAACCCCGCGCGCGCCGATACGCCGATCAGTGAGCCCATCGTATCGACCAGCGCCATCACGAAGATCGACATCAGCACGCCGAAGAAACCGACGCTCAGCGCATTGCCGAGCTCGAGCTTCATCACGATCGGCATCGGACTCGGCGGCAGGCTCACCCATCGCGGCGGCATCGGCGCGATTCCCATCGCAAAGGCGAGCGCGGCCGTGGCGAGGATTCCGATCAAGATCGCGCCCGGCACCTGTCGCAGCGCCAGGAGCGAAATCAGGATGAAGCCGACGATTGCGATCTGCACCGGCAGCGTGCCCAAGTTGCCGACCCTCACCGGCGCGCCGGGAACTCCAATAGCGACGATTCCCGCCTCGTTCAGTCCGACGAACGTGAGGAACAGGCCGATTCCGGCGGCGAAGCTGTGGCTAAGGTCCGCCGGCAGCGCCTCGATCATCCACTGCCGAATACGCGCGATCGTGAGCAGCGTGAAAAGGAGACCGGCGAAAAACACCGCGCCGAGCGCAGTCTGCCACCGATAGCCGAGTACTCCGACGACGGTGTACGCGACGAATGCGTTCTCGCCCATGTACGGCGCAATCGCGAACGGCCGATTCGCCCAGAGCCCCATGATCAGCGAGCCGAAGGCGGCGGTGAGCGCAGTTGCCACCATCGAGGGTCCGATCGGGATTCCCGCGGCGTGCAAGATGGCGGGATTGACAGCCACGATGTAGGACATCGTCACGAAGGTGGTGACGCCGGCGACCAACTCGCGGCGCGCGGTGGTGCCGGCGCGCGCGAGGGCGAACCACCGCTCGAGCATCCCTTCTGTCGATCCGATAGCGCCCGATTGCCGCAAGCGTCGGATGCAATATCACGCGCGAGCGAGGGCATTCCAGACGAATGCGCACGACGTGCGATTAGGTTATAAGGATTGCCTGCGTCCGAGGGGCATCCAGAGAAGGAGATAGTCCGAGCATGGCAGACGATCCCAAGCAGCCCGCCAAGCCCGCCAGCAAGGCCGCGCCCGTGGCGGCGTCACGCAAACCGCGCACACTCGCGGTCGATGTAGGGGGCACCGGAATCAAGGCGATGGTCCTTGATCCGAAGGGCAAGCCGATAACCGAGCGGGTAAAAATCGAGACGCCAAAGAACGCCACGCCCAGAAAGGTGATCGGCATTATCAGCGAACTCGCGGAAAAGTCGGGCGAGTTCGAGCGTGCCTCGGTTGGATTTCCGGGCGTCATCAAGGACGGCGTAGTGTACACGGCGCCGAATCTCGGCAAGGGATGGGAAGGCAACCCGCTGGCTGAGCACCTCGCCGAGGAACTTGGCAAGCCGGTGCGCGCCGCCAACGACGCCGATGTGCAGGGGCTCGCATGCGTCACAGGAAAGGGCGAGGAACTCGTCATCACGTTGGGCACCGGCTTTGGCTCGGTGCTTTTCAGCGACGGCCATCGAATCCATCTCGAGCTCGGGCATCATCCGTTTCACAAGGGCAAGACTTACGAAGATGAGCTCGGGCATCGCGCGCTCAAGAAGAAGGGCAAGAAGCGCTGGAACAAGATGCTGCGCGAGGCGATCGACGATCTCGCACGGACCTTCAACTACGACCGCTTGTACATCGGTGGCGGCAGCTCGGAGGTGATTTCGTTCAAGCTGCCGCCCAACGTGGTCAAAGTGAGCAACCAGGACGGCATCCTGGGCGGTATCAAGTTGTGGGCCGAGGATAATTTGACGAAGCCGCCGAAGGCTCCACGGATGAAGCCAAAACCGAAGGCAAAGGCGAAGCCGACCAAGCAGCCCGACGCGGCGCAATCGGCGGCCGCCGCCCAAGAATCGGCAAGTCAGCGGTAAACAATTTGTTACGTCCGATTTGCCCCCGCCGGCGGCGTCTTGATTACCAACCGTAGAGCGGGCCGAAGCCGACGCCGTACGGATTCATCAGCTCCAGGTTCTCGTTGATCTGATCAGCCTCGGCGGCTTCCAACGAGTTCTGCGCGACCTGCGCCTGCTCCTCGTTGAACTGTTCTTCCAGCTTGTATTTCTCGTAACGCTGATAGGCCTGTTCGTCGCCGCGATAAAGGCATTGGCAGTCGTACGGATCGGCCATCCAGTAGTGGATATTGCCGGTGCGGCCCACGATGTACTGGACCTTGAGCGGCACCAGAGAGTTCATCCGTTCCTTGCGAAGCGGAGAATCGAGGGGCACGACGACAAATCCCGCCGCCGCCAGCATCTGGCCTTCCTTATGCGCGACCTGCTGCGGAGTGGGTGGCGGATTCACCAGGGGATTCTTCACCCCCGAACAGGCCGCGAGCGCAAGCGCGAAGGCGAGGCAGATTGTAACTAAGCGCATCGGATCTCCAGGCGAACTTTGACCCGCTATTTTCCGTTCACCGATCCGGTTACGCAAGACAACAGCGGCGCGAAGCCCGAAGCTCCACGCCGCCGAGTTTCAGCTGATTGCGATTTGCGCTCAGGGCAGGCTTGCCTTCGTTCCGCCGGTTTCGTCGTAGATCGTCACTGCGCCCGCACCGTCCGCATTGAGCGTCATCGCCGCGCGAGTCTTGCCGCCGGCGAGCAATGCGATACCAGGCAGACCGTCCGGAGTGACATCGATACCGATGCGCGAGGCGCCGCTGTTGTCCGCGAACCTGAGCGCCGGCGTCCCCGCCGGCTCGAGAATCAGCGAAGCGCGATCGTGACCCTGTTTGTCGATTAGCGCGAGACCCGCTACACCCTCAGCCGACACACCGAGCGCGACGTGTTTCACACCGTCAGCGTCATAGAACCGGGCCTCCGCGACACCGCCAGCTAATCCCAACTCGGCGCGCGTCTTGCCGTCCTTGCCGTAGATGCCGAGCGCGGGTGCGCCGTTGCCTCCGACTCCGAGGCCGGCCCGCAGGGTTCCGCCTCCGTCATAGAGGCCGAGTTGCGCTACACCCTCGGCGGTCACATCGAACACGCCGCGCGTCTTGCCATGCGAATCAACGAGCACGAATTTTTGGGCCATCATCGCGTGCGGATGCGCCGCGGCATCGACAGTCGCCGTGCCGAAGATGTGTCCGGAAATTGCTCCGCCGATGATCGCTGAAACTACAGTCATACCGACGAACGCAACGCGTTCCTTCATGTTCATGTTCGCGGACTCCTTTCTGGTGCTGCCGGTTA
>JASHQJ010000378.1 GCA_030037595.1 Candidatus Binataceae bacterium | reverse complement strand
AGGGCCGCAACGTCATGCTGCAGAAGAGCTTCGGCGCGCCGACCATCACCAAGGACGGCATCACGGTGGTCAAGGAAATCGAGCTCGAGGATCACTTCGAGAACATGGGCGCCAAGCTAATTCGCGAGGCCGCCCAGAAAACCTCCGACGTGGCGGGCGATGGCACCACCACCGCAACCGTGCTCGCGCGCGCGATGATCCGCGAAGGTATCAAGCTGCTCGCCGCAGGCTTTCCGCCGATCGAGCTGAAGCGCGGTATCGACGCCGCCGTTATCGAGGCGGTCAAGACAATCAAGGGCATGTCACGCCCCGTGAAGGACAAAGAGCGAATGGAACAGGTCGCGACCATCTCCGCCAACGGTGACGAAGCGATCGGAAAGATCGTCGCCGGCGCGATGGACAAGGTCGGCAAGGAAGGAGTGATCACCGTCGAAGAAGCGCGCGGACTCGAAACGGTACTCGACCTGGTCGAAGGGATGACGTTCGACCGCGGCTATCTTTCGCCGTATTTCGTCACCAACACCGACAAGCTCACCACTGAGCTTGACGAGCCGCTAGTGCTGCTACACGAGAAGAAACTCTCGAACCTCCGCGAGATCGTCCCGCTGCTCGAACAGGTCGTGCAGCTCGGGCGGCCGCTTCTGATTATCGCCGAGGATATCGACGGCGAGGCGCTCGCCGCCCTGGTCGTCAACAAACTCCGCGGCACGCTGAAAGTCGCTGCCGTGAAGGCTCCGGGCTTCGGCGATCGCCGCAAGGAGATGTTGCAGGATATCGCGACCCTCACCGGCGGCTCCGTGATCGCCGAGGAGCTCGGCCTCAAGGTCGAGAACGTTCAGGCGAACACGCTCGGCAAATGTAAGAAGGTCGTGATCGACAAGGACAACACGACCATCATTGGCGGCTCCGGCAAGAAAAACGAAATCCAGGGCCGCATAGAACTCATCCGCCGCCAGATCGAGGAGACCACCTCCGATTATGATCGCGAGAAGCTCCAGGAGCGGCTCGCCAAGCTAACGGGCGGCGTGGCTGTGATCCGCGTCGGCGCTGCTACCGAGATCGAACTCAAGGAAAAAAAGGCGCGCGTCGATGATGCCGTGCATGCGCTTCGCGCCGCCGTCGAGGAAGGCACGGTCGCTGGCGGCGGCGTCGCGCTGCTTCGCGCGGCGCCGTCGGTCGAAGCGATGAAGATTGCCGATGAGCATCGCGCGGCCGGCGCAAAGCTCGTTGCGCAGGCGATGCTCGAGCCGCTCAGGCAGATCGCCCACAACGCCGGCTTCGAGCCGCAGATCGTCGCGAACCGCGTGCGCGAGGGCAAAGGCGATTTCGGTTTCGACGCCCGCACCGAGGAATACGAGGACTTGGTCAAGGCTGGCGTGATCGATCCGGCCAAGGTCGTACGCACAGCCCTCGAGAATGCGGCGAGCGCGGCTTCCTTGCTGCTCACGACTGAAGCGGCCGTGGCGGAGAAGCCCGCCAAGCCGGCGCCCCCGATGATGCCTCCGGGAGGGATGGGGGGAATGGGTGGCATGGGCGGTATGGGAGGCATGGGTGGAATGGGCGGCATGGGCGATATGGGAGACGATTTCTAGGGCTCGATCGCGGCTGGCGCTCATTGCGCGAGACTGTCAAGCTCTTGGATGGACAACGACTTCTGCAGCGTCAATGAAGCTCCTATTGGGCCGTGTCGAGCATGTGGCTACTATTGTTTGCACTAATGAAACGCATCGCATTGCAGAAGTAATTTGTATCCGGTAATCTTGCGCCGAACTTTGGAAGTGTGAGAAACATTGAAGGGTCTTACTCGCGGCAGCCTACGAGAACTCACTCCGCTACCGCGCAATCCTTAGGAGGGAGACAATGGAAGGGTTAATGAGACGGACTTCTAAACTGGTAGGGCTCGCGGGGGCAATATTGGCCCTTTCCTTGGTGGCGGGTTGCTCGAATCAGCCTGATCCGGCGCAGCAGGCAGTGAACGCCGCGAACCGGGCTGATCAGGCGGCCTCCCGCGCGGAAGCGGCCAGCCAGCGCGCTCAGCAGGCTGCGGCGCAAGCCCAGGCTGCGGCGAGCCGCGTAGAGCAGGCGGCCAGTGATGCCAAGGCTGCGGCGGATCGTGCGGAAGCTATCGCTTCCAAGACGACGGCCGGCGCGACGATGCATCACCACGTGCATCATCATCACCATGCGGCAGCGTCCGACTCGGGTGGCGCTCCGGCGGCGGCTCCGTCCGATTCCGGCGGCGCAGCGCCTGCTCCCGCAACACCGTAACTTCGCTTAACGACTAATCCGAGAGGGCGGTCGCGGATGCGATCGCCCTCTTTGCCTGTCGCGGCCCCGCGCAGGATTCAAGCGCTGAAAGTCACGACCACTTTCAGTGAGTCAGGCCTTTGTGCGGCCTGGAATGCCTCACCGATCCGCGCGAGCGGAAAACTGTGCGTGACGAGTTCGCGCGCCGTCAGCACGCCTGCTTCGATAAGCCGCAAGGATTCGCGAGTGTCGTCGGGCCCGCACGAGTAGCTCGGCACAAGCCGCGTCTCGTTGAAATAGAGATCGTGCGGCTTGACCGTCAGCTCCTCACCCGGCGGGGTCGAAGTGAACTGCACTACGGTCGCGCCTTTGCCGGCGCACGCGATCCCGGTGGTGATTGCGCGCGGCGTTCCCGGTCCGACGATAACGACATCGGCCATCGCGCCGCCAGTTGCCTCGCGCACCTGCTCGGGCAGGTTGTCGCCTTCGACGACGAGGCCGATATCCGCGCCGAGCTCGACCGCGCGTTTCGCGCGGCTCTCGAACAGATCGGCGCCAATAATTTTTCTCGCGGCGCGGTTCCGCGCGATCTGCACGTGCATCATGCCCATGATGCCGAGGCCGATGACCAGGATTGATTCACCGCGCTTCAGCGCCGAGCGGTTGATCGATTTCACCACGCACGCCGCAGGCTCGATCAGCACGCCGTCGGCGTCGGCGAGCGAGGTGGGCAGCTTGTGCGTGTCGCGCAAATTTTCCTTGCCGACGACGAAGAACTCCGCCATCCCGCCCGGTTTGATGTTGGTCGCGCGCCAGGTGTCGCACTGCACGAACTCGCCGCGCCGGCATGCCTCGCACTTAAAGCAGGGCGCGTGGTGATGCACGAACACGCGCTCGCCGGGATTGAAGCCCTCGACCTCGGCGCCGGTCTGCTCGATAGTCCCGACCGGTTCGTGGCCGAAGACCAGCGGGGCCTTGCGCTTCAAGTACCAGGGCATGATGTCGCCGGTGCAGATGCCGCAGGCGCGGGTGCGAACCAGGAGTTCGCCGGGCCCCGGCGCGGGCCGCGAGAATTCTTCAATCCGGATGTCGCCGAAGTCATAGAGTCGTGCAACGCGCATCATGACTGACTTTGTGGAGGCGCCGCCGCGTTGTCAATCGCATCGGCCGAGCGATGCCTTTGGCAAGGCGCGAATGTTACGATCGTTTTATGCCGCGCCCCGAATGCCCTCCGATCGCCGCCGACGTGATCGCCGAGATCGGCGACAAGATCGTGCTGATCGAGCGCAAGAATTTTCCGCACGGCTACGCAATACCGGGCGGCTTCGTCGATTTCGGCGAGACAGTCGAGGCGACGGCGGTGCGCGAAGCGCGCGAAGAGATCTCGCTCGACGTGGAGATCCGCGAGATGCTCGGGGTGTATTCGCGGCCCGATCGCGATCCGCGCGGACAGACGATCACGGTCGTTTACATCGCGCGCGCGAGCGGCGTGCCGAAGGGCGCCGACGATGCGAAGTCCGCGGCGCTTTATGATCCGCGCAATCCTCCGTCACCGCTCGCCTTCGATCACGCGGAGATTCTCCGCGACTACGTCCGTTTTCTCGATACTGGCCAACGCCCGTCTCCGTGGCGCAAGCCGTAGAATCAAGCCATCGGCCCAACCACGAAGAACACCAAGCAGGTGCGACGATTCTACTTGCTAGAAGACGTCATCTGAGCGAGAACCGCAGGCACATCGACGATACTCTTCAGTACCATCGTCGCGCGGCTGAAGTCGCCGTCCGCCGTTAGTCCCTGCGGAATCGCGATGCATCGAAGGCGCGCGGCGACCGCCGAGGTCACGCCGCGCTCGGAATCTTCGATCGCGACGCATCGATCGGCGGGCAATCCAAGCCGCGCGAGCGCCGTGAGATATGGCTCGGGATGCGGCTTAGAATTGACGTAATCTTCGCGCGCGACGACCGTTGCGAATATCTCGACTAGGCCGCTTCGCGCATGCGCGAGGTCGAAGTGCTCGCGATGCGAGCTGGTGACTACCGCCATCCGATAACGCGCCTTCAGCGCACGCAAGATTTCGAGCACGTTGGGGATTGCGCACGGTTCGCTTCGCAACAGATCGGAATAGAGCAGGTCGCGAGTTTGCCTCAGCGCTGCGATCGTATCGGCCGCGTGCTCCGGAAGCAGGACTTCCCAGACACTCTGCCCGCGGCGCATGAGGTATTCGATGAATTGTTCACGCGAAAGAGTTGCGCCCTCGCGCGCGAGAATCTCGCGCGTCGCACGAAAGTAGAGTTCCTCGGTATCGACCAGTATGCCGTCGTTGTCCCAGAGAATCGCCTCGATCATGGAGGTTAAATTGTACCCGATTTCCGCGCGCTCGTCCCTTCCTCTCCACGCCGTCATTACCGAGCGCGGCGCGAGCAATCCAAACACAGTCGCTCTCCCGGCGTGCGGCTTTTGCAAAAGCGTCAGCCGCGGGCGAGGCGTTTCTAAAAGCGAGCGACGGCAAAGCAATCGCCTCGATCATCAGATGACCAACATAACCGATTGAGTCGCGGTGCGCCTTTGCAATCGCCAATAGGCCGTGTTACGAAATTGACCGATCGTTCAATTAAATTTCGGCGGCTCCCGCTGCCGTGCCCGGTTTCCACCGGACGGAGGCTCAACGCATGAAAGTTGGCGGCGCAGTTATCTTCCAGAACCCCCTCAATGCTCGTTCGGACTACGACGTATATAAGGATGATCTCCGCCTCGGCGACCTCTACGAGCCGCTGGGCTTCGATTCGATCTGGAGCGTCGAGCATCACTTCGACGACTACACGATGTGCCCCGACGTGCTGCAGTTCCTCTCCTACTACGCGGGACGCACGAAGAAGGTTCAGCTCGGCTCGATGGTCGTGGTGTTGCCGTGGCACGATCCGATTCGAGTGGCCGAGCAGGTCTCGGTGATCGACCATCAGTCCGACGGCCGCATGCTGTTGGGTTTCGGCCGCGGCCTCGCGCGGATCGAATTCGACGGATTCCGCGTGAAGCTCGATGAGTCGCGCGAGCGCTTTATCGAAGCGGCGACCATGATTATTGACGGACTCGAGAAGGGCTACTGCGAGTTCGACGGCAAGTATTATCAGCAGCCGCGCCGCGATATCAGGCCGAAGCCCTTCAAGACGTTCAAGGGCCGCACCTATGCTGCCGCGGTGTCTCCGGAGTCGTCGCGAATTATGGCGCGCCTCGGAATCGGAATCCTCATCATTCCGCAGAAGCCGTGGGAGGCCGTCGCGCAGGAGCTGAACGAATACCGCACCATCTATCGCCAGGTGAACGGCGGTGACCCTCTGCCGACGATCGCTGCTGGCTGGACTTTCTGCGACAACAGCCGCGAGCGTGCGCATGACATGGCGGTCAAGTATATCGGCGGGTACTGGCAGACCGCGCTGCGTCACTACGAGATGGCGGCCGACCATTTCGGCAAGGCGAAAGGCTACGAGTACTACGAGCAGATGGCGAAGAACCTGAGCAGCTCGGGCGCCAAGGATGCGTCGGTCGAGTACTTCCTCAACCTTCAGGTGTGGGGAACGCCCGACGATTGCATCGCGAAGATTGACGAGATTCGGCAGAAGGTCGGCGCCGATCATTACACTGGCGTGTTCAGCTACGCCGGGATGCCGATCGAAGACGCGGAGCGGAGCCTAAGGCTCTTCGCTGCTGAAGTGATGCCCGAAGTGAAGAAGTTCAACGGCGTGAAGGCCGAAGCGGCTTGATCGAAATCGCCGCGGCGCGAAGCTCAAGAGGAGAACGCGACCATGCATGACCTCGTAATTCGTAACGGATATGTCGCTGACGGCACGGGACGTCCGGCCTTCGACGGCGATATCGCAATCGACGCGGGACGTATCACGAGCGCGGCCGGCAAGGCCGGCGCGGCGCGCCGCGAGATCGACGCGGCCGGGATGCTCGTCAGTCCAGGATGGGTCGATATTCACACGCACTACGACGGCCAGGTGACGTGGGATCCGTACCTCAGTCCCTCGGGATGGCACGGCGTGACGACGATCGTGATGGGCAACTGCGGCGTCGGCTTCGCGCCCGTCGCGAAGGGCAAGGAAGATTTCCTAATCGGCCTGATGGAGGGCGTCGAGGATATTCCGGGCGCCGCGCTCGCGGAAGGCATCCGTTGGGATTGGGAGACGTTCCCTGAGTATCTCGATGCGCTCGAGCGGATGAAACGCGCGGTCGATGTCGGCGCGCAGGTGCCGCACGGCTCGGTGCGCGCATACGTCATGGGCGAGCGGGGCGCCAACAACGAGGAAGCCACGCCCGACGATATCGCGAAGATGGCGGCGATCGTCCGCGATTCGCTGAAGGCTGGCGCTCTAGGCTTCACTACCTCGCGCACGATGCTGCATCGCGCTAAGAACGGCGAAGTCGTGCCGGGCACGCATGCGAGCGTCGATGAGCTGCTTGGCATCGGGCGCGCGATGGGCGAGGCAGGTCACGGCGTGTTCGAGATGGCGTCCGACATGGTCGGGCCCGACGCGACGATGGAATGGATGGTCAAGTTCTCGACTGAGACTGGCCTGCCCATCACGTTCGCGATGGCGCAGGTTGACGGCAATCCTCAAGGCTATCGCAAGATGCTCGAGCGTGTGCGCGAATTGAACGCGCGCGGCGCGCGTCTCGTGCCGCAGATCCCCGGGCGTCCGACCGGAATCCTGATGGGCTTCGAGAGCTCGTTGCATCCGTTCATCACGCATCCGACGTATCGAGAGCTCGCGCCTCTGCCGCTCGATGAACGCGTCGCGCGGCTCAAGGATCCGACAATCCGGGCCAAGATTCTCAACGAAGAGCCGGCGTCCACCAATCGGATGACGCTTTACTTCCTGACCAACTGGTTCAAGTTCTTCCAGCTTGGCGATCCGCCGAACTACGAGCCTGCGCGCGAAGACAGTATCGGCGCGCGCGCCGAACGCGCGGGTGTCTCGGCGGCGGAGTTCATGTACTCGGTGATGCTCGAGCGCAACGGCCGCGAGCTGCTCTACATGCCGTTCGCGAACTACTCGGAGTACAACTTCGACGCGCTGCGCGAGATGCTGCTCGATCCGACGACCGCGCTCGGACTCAGCGATGGCGGCGCGCACTGCGGAGCGATCTGCGACGCGAGCATGCCGACCTATATGCTGACGCACTGGGCGCGCGATCGGCGGCGCGGCGAGCGGCTGCCGATCGAGTTCGCTGTCAAGCGGCAAACGAGCGACACGGCGAAGTTCTACGGCCTTCGCGATCGCGGGATACTCACGCCGGGGATGAAAGCCGACGTCAACGTGATCGACTTCGAGCGCCTTACGCTGCACGCGCCGCACATGGTGTTCGACCTGCCGGCGGGCGGACGGCGGCTGATCCAGGATGTCGAAGGCTACAAGTACACGGTGCAGACCGGCGAGGTCACGTTCGAGAACGGCGAGCCGACGGGTGCGTTGCCCGGCAAGCTCGTCCGCGGCCCGCAATCCGCGCCGGTGTAATCCCGCATTTCGATTGGATCTTGGAGGCGCCCGATTCGTCGGGCGCCTCTTTTTTTGTGCGCCCAGCATGGCGCGTGACTAGGAGGTGAAAGTGCTCTGTGTGAGCAGGCCGCGTCGAGCACTAGCGAAGCGCAAGGGCGTCACCGTGAGGTGGGGTTGGAGGAAGCGTGGAGCAAAGCCACGAGCCGACGAACAGGAATCGGATAGGAGGCGAGGTGGTTCAGGGCGAGCGGGCAAATGACCGCAAAGCTCTATCGGCCAAAGGGCCAGCGCATAGATCCGGCGGTTGTGCGATGAATGTCACGGCGTCTTACCTGGGGAGATCTCGCATTGCGCTGAAAGGGCGACGCCTTAAAGCGGAGCGCGAGGTCAGCCGAGGCCATAGTAGTCAGCGGGATACGGCAGAGCCTGGATGTCCGCGCTGCTGAAGGGCCGAACGGAACGGAGAGCGAACCGCGGTGAGTCCGATAGACGCCAGGCGCCAGAAGCCCGAGCAATTGGGGCTTGGGCTGAAAAAAAGAGGTGAAGCTCGAAGGCCCAGCGCAGTGGCGAAGCGTCTAACGTGGATGAGCGGAGAGGTGCGCTCGGGTACAAGCTCAACCTTCCGAACCGCCCGGATGCGGACCCGCATGTCCGGTGGTGTGGCAGGGGAGTAGCGCTGCGGCGCTACCCCTATGCCGATTTGGTCGCCCGCGACCATCGCCGACGCCTTATTGAGTTACGAAATGAACGAATAGTATCGTCGCCGAGCCTTCGCGTTTGCCTCCCGACGCGCAGCGAGGGGTGCGACATGGCTGGCGCTTCAACCGACATCGTGATCGTGGGCGGAGGGCTTGACGGCGCGGCTCTGGCCAAGGTGATGGCAGATTCCGACGTGAGTGTAATTGTGCTCGAACGCGAGACACAGTTTCGCGATCGGGTGCGCGGCGAATATCTGAATCCATGGGGTTTTGCCGAGGCGCGTACGCTCGGACTCGACGACGCACTCAAAGCTGCGCGCGCAATGGAAGCTCGTTGGGCGGTCGGGCTGGGTCCGGATCGTGATCTGATGACGACTACGCCACAATCGCTGCCTGCCGTGATGTTCTTTCATCCCGAGATGCAGGAGGCGATGCTCGCGGCTGCGGCAGAGGCCGGCGCTCAGGTTCGGCGCAACGTGAAAGTCACCGGAGTGGCTCCCGGAGCGCCGGCGAGTGTCGAGTATGAATCGAACGGCAAGTCTGAATCCATCCGCGGGCGGCTCGTGGTCGGCGCCGACGGGCGTTCGTCGAACCTACGAAACTGGGGAGGGTTCGCCGTCCACCGCGATCCGGATCGTTTGATCATTACGGGTGTGCTCCTAGAAGGCGGACGAGGCTACCGCGAAGACGCCGGCTACTTGTTCATCAACCCTGTCGTGGGGCAAGGTTCCTTCGTCGCGCCGCAAGGCGACAACCGCTTCCGCGCGTACCTGGCACTTCGATCCGAACGCGGCATCAGGCTCCAGGGACATGAGGCGTTGCCGCAGATGGTCGAGGGAGCGGTGCAAGCCGGGATGCCGGCGGAGTTCTTTGAAGGCGCGCGGCCAGTCGGTCCGCTCGCGAGCTTCAACGGCGCCGACAATTTTGTCGAGCATCCGTACCGGCACGGTATCGCGCTGATCGGCGACGCTGGCGCCGCGAGCGATCCGTCATGGGGGCAGGGACTGGCGCTGACGCTGCGCGACGTGCGGGTACTTCGCGACGCGCTACTCGCGAACGAGGACTGGGAGGCAGCCGGCGAAGCCTACGCGCGCGAGCACGATCGTTACTTCAATGTCACAATCACCGTTGAGGACTGGCTGTTCGAAATGTTCCTGGAGCGAGGCCGCGCCGCACGCAATCGGCGTGTGCGCGCGTGGCCTCTGCTCATCGCCGAGCCCGAACGCGTCCCCGATCACGGCTTCAGCGGTCCCGACTTGCCCTGCGATGAAGGCGTGCGCAAACGCTTTTTCGGCGAGGAGTAAAAGCGGCTCGGCCGCGTTGCAATTGCGACGCCCAATAGCGTGGCGAAAACCATTTCTTCGCCCAAGTGCACAAACGCATTGCGGCAGAGCCGCTTTCTGTCCCCTCCCCTCATATTAGCCCAAAGCGAAGAGCGCGAACCTACTGGCGCAGAGGCCATTTTTGTCCCCTCTCTTTGTCTTAGGAGAGGGTGAGGAAGAGGTTACACAATCGAGCCTTTGACACACGTTTCGCCCTCGACCAGCGGCATTTCGTAAGAAATCTGTGCGGAATAATTGTCGCTTTGGGGCTAACTGTCGTGCCTCCATAAA